>CAUSFJ010000001.1:0-19362 GCA_963531135.1 uncultured Candidatus Saccharibacteria bacterium
CGCAATCCCGCAGCAAAAGTCAGTCCTGCATCCACATTCACCTGAATTTGATTCACCTCGTCCATCTTGTATTCCACTGGATCTTCTAGTGTTACAATATTGATTCCATCGGATTTAATTCTACGAATCAAAGCATATAAAGTAGTAGACTTACCAGACCCCGTTGGTCCTGAAGTCAAAATCATCCCATTTGGTTTTGCAATTCCCCGCTCCACCATCTTTAAAGCGTGACCAGTCATTCCCATCTGTTCAATATCTAAAGTCGTTCCACTTTTATCCAAAATACGTATCACCACCTGCTCCCCCCAAATCACCGGCGAAATCGCAATACGAAGGTCGACCTCTTTACCGTCCACCAGCACAGTAAACTGACCATCTTGAGGAATACGGTGTTCATCAATCTTTAGATTCGATAAAATCTTTACCCTTGAGACCAAAGCTGGCTCAATAGTTTTTGGCAGCTCCATCACCTTACGTAACACGCCATCAATTCGACACCTTACGATTAAGGCCTTCTCTAGTGGCTCAATATGAATATCTGAAGCTTTTGACTTAGTCGCAAAAGTCAGAATGGTTGATAAAGCCTTTGAAATCGGCGAATCCTGAGTAATGATTTTTACATTTGCTCCATGCGAAGTCTCATCTGCTTCCGAAGTTTTAACCGCCTTCTCTACCGCCGTAAAATCACCCCGATATTGCGAGATAGCAGATTTCAGTCCCTTTTCTGAGGCCATCATAATCCTCACCGGTTTCTGTACCAACTGCGACAAGTAATCCGTCTGCTGCACATTGGATACATCAAGCATTGCTACATATAGTTGTCCGTTTTTCTCTCCAAGTGGCACCACCATTGACCTAGATACCACATCATACGGCAAAAGCGACAAAATCTCCGGATCGAACATCACATTTCTGAGACTTACATATGGCACATTAATCACCACAGCCGTCGCGTGTGTTACAGTCTCTGCGTCTGTCACTTTTTTTGCAATCAAGGTCGCCAGCAGTGGTTGTTTTGTTCTCTTAATTTCCTCCACCACTTCCTGCACTTTTGCACTAGAAACCAACCCTTCCGAGATTAAAAGGGATACCACTTTCTCCTGTGCTTCTTGAGTTAGTAGTGTCATGGTTACTCTGTTGCTCTTCCCCCGTTTTGGTTACTTGAAGACTCGCTTCCATTATTAGCAGAATTATCCTGTCTTGCCTGACCATTTTGTGTTGCGTTATTATTTTCTGAACTATTATTTTCTCCCGCCTGCCCCTCAGTCTTCTTTTTTTCTTCTTCAGCTTTCTTTTTCTCTTCCTCGGCCTTTTTTTCTTCCTCACTTAGTTGAGGAGTCGCTTTACCACACGCCACAAGTTCTGCACGATCCAAAATCCCGTTCTGGTCCACATCCTCACATTGCCCCACATAAACTTCTACTGTCGGATTAATCGCATCTTGGTTAAAAGTTTCTGGATCTGGTTCAACCACTTCAGTCGAAATCGGTGAAATATTTTTATGTTTCAATATTAGCTCGTCGGGGTTTCCCAAAATTGCATTTGAAGCAAAAAACGCTCCCACCATACCAATTGAGGCGATAATGATGATTGTAAAAATGTCTGATTGCTTCATCTTTTTTCCTATTTATTTCTTTTTAATATTTGCCGTATCGTCTTTAGCTCTCACTATTTCTGTCTTTTCCTGAACTGTTGTTTCAGCGCTATAAAACGCTGCACCTTGCGCCAATAATTCCAACTTCATATTGCCATTACCGAGATTACTCCCCCATTTAATTTGTGCCGAAGATAAACTAAATGCACGAATTGATTTCTCAATATTTGAGATAATCGACATCGTTTCAGCTTCATTTCGTTTAACCGTCAAAGATACAGGAATTGTTGAAACACCAGTCACTCGACTTTGCTTATAATTCGTACCTGGCGATAGTTGTTCTGGCTCGAATCCAGACAATAAGAAGATCTGATTTAACGAAGCAAGCAATGCCTCGTCATTCTTCTGTGCAGGCAAAGCATCCGGCACTACCCGCAGTGCTGAGCACATTTTAATCATCTTTAAATCATATGACCTTTCATCGTCACTTATCGCCTTTGCATAAGCCGCCGTAAAGTCAATTCGCTTACCACCCTCATCAAAACAATTTTTCTGACTATCTCGTGCCACGGACTCCAAGTTTGTATTAGCAGCCATCCCCACCATTACGTTATAACGTAAAGTGCCAGGCAGACTCGAAACATCAAGCGATTGTGGATTACAGTCTTTTAGTTCCTTATCAGAAAACTTTCCATCCTTATTACTATCTTTACAAATTCCAACATTCTTTATAGCAAGATCATAATTAGCAATCGCATCGTCACGTTTCTTAATTACCTTAGCGTTAAAATTCATATACTTAATCAAGTGGATTGATACCACAATACTTACTCCAAGTAGTAATGATGCGCCAAGAACCGCCATCATCATCTGCTGTTGCAGCTTATTGATTCGAAATCGTTTTCCAAAACTTCTTTCTGCCATTTCTATCTACTCTCGCTTCCGCTTTTTTTATTATCTGTTTGTTTTGTCGACTGTGAACTACACTCTGCATCGTCAGCCCTACAATCATTCGCAGGAGCTGCAAACATTCCCTTAATTTGTTGATATGAATCTGTTACATTCTGCCCAGTTGGTCCAATTGTCATAATATGCTTATTATTATAGGCAAAAAGCACCGGATCAATTGCAAGTACTGCTGAAAACCTTAAAACTAAGTTGTTATTCGCATCGCGACCGTTTGAAGAATCCGTAATCTGAATTCCTTCTGGCACCATCTTACAGTTATTTTCTGCACTCCACTTCGTCACATCCTTATCCCCCTCAGATACCTGATTACCCGTATATTTAATACATTCACTCTCAAAGTGAGGCACACCATTAATCTTACCCTTAAGGTCCATTGATGGTTTATAGATTGAGTTTTTTACGTTCTTAATCGAGACGGTTTCGATCTCTGTCCCATTTTCAGTCTGAGTATTGCTTTCTCTCGATGAAGCCAAGTCATCCGCAATTCCATCTTCTGAGGTTTTTACCTCAGTCCCCTTACTCCAAGTTTCAAATTGTGGCGTACGCCAGATCTTCTCATCTGGAATTACAGTTTCAATTTTAGTGACCGTCTTCTTTCCGTCTTTCTTTTCCGGGGTTTCTACCTGACCCAGCGACCCATTATTTAAATTGGTATTTTCAACAGAAGAGTCTGTTTTTTTATCACTTATAGTCTTATTGTTATCACTACTCACAGCGTGGTCATTACGTCCCGGATCACAATCAACCTTTCCGCGTGTCCAAATAACATACACATTACCATTTTCAAATAACAAATTTCCCTTTCCATCAGTTTCCTTAATACATCGAGTAGGAATCTGGTCTCCCGTTGCTGTTACAAAACGACCAAAATCATATTTCATCATATTCACCGATTTCTTAAATGATTCTAGAACACGATAATCAATCTTTGGCTCCTCGCCCGCATTCGCCTGCGCATCGAAGTTTAGTGTTGCTGTATCTAAATTCACGTTAAGTTCAGACATCGTAATCGTATCTGCCCCGGTTGGGAACAAATTTCTCAAAATAGGAAATACTCGCGACAATACTGGACGATTTTTATTAATTTCGGATAATTTCTTTAGCTGATCTTGAATTGTCAGAAAATCAGGCAACTCTTTATAGGTCGTAATCTTATCGCTCAGATTTTTAATATGACTCTCTTGACCAGATATTAATAAATCTTGAGTACCCTTAATACCACCAAGAACTGCCACAGTGGAAATCGAGGCAATTGACACCACAATACAGATAAAGAATACTAGATTGCGAACCTTCTGCAACCTAATCATTTGCAGCTTCACGTCAGGTACCAAGTTCACTTCATACTTACCAGTCTGTCCAGTCATCATTGTCGATTCATTAGTCTTACCAGAAATTAAGTCCTTAAAAAACTTAGGAATATCTGAAAAAGTCATATTTTTAAATGTATACTTTTTCATTAATCATTACTCCTTTCCGCAAGACCAATCGCCACAGCGAACTCCGAAGCTACCGGCAACAGCATTTGTTGTTGCTGAGGTGTTACTTTTACATATTGCCAAGGGTTTCCCTGAATAGTTGCCACTCCGGTCTTCATTTCAATATATTCTGCAATGAATGGAATAATTCCCGAAAAGCCTGAAAGAACAATCCCACCAACCTGCGCTCCTGTGTAGCGGTTCTGGAAAAATCTCACTGATTTTGTTAACTCTAAAGCAAAGTTCTCTAGTGTCGAACTAAGCGCATTATAAACTTTCCCTTCGAGCTTGTCTTGGGCCAGACCAAACTTCAAAATAAATTGCCTGGCTTGATCCTCACGTACCTTCAACGAATCTTCCACCACCTTCACAAAGCTCGCAAGTCCCCCTGGAATTGAACGTACCAATCTTGGCGAATCTTGATACATCACCACAAGATCCGTCGAAGTCTCACCAAGATCAATAATCATTCTCGCATCCTGCACTCCAACCGGAGCTAACGCCCTCACCATTGAAATCGGTTCTGGCTCTTGTGCAATCACATTTAGACCCAATCCTTCAATTCTCTCGAGTAATGATTCAGCATAAGCATTATCCACAGAAGATAATAAAATTTCCGCTTTTTTAGCATCAATTGGACTAACCCCAAGTACCGCAAAATCAATCTTTGCATCATCCACCGACATCGGTACGTATTGGTCGGCCTCATATTTTACCGTATTGACCAGCTCTTTTTCCGGCGCATTCGGCACTTCAATAATCGCGGTATAAGTTTTCCTTGCCGGCATCCCCACTGCAATATTTTTAGTCTTAATTCCCGCTTGTTGCCTAGCACCCAAAATAATCTCACCCAGCCTTCTTCTTCCTGCATCTGAATCATCCTTCGTTAATTTCGGATCAATTGGTACATAGGCAAATTTCTCAAGCACCCACCCTTTTTCGATATTACCAGAAAGCTGAATCATTCTGATTGAATTTGTCCCAATATCCAATGCGAAGAAATCGCCCACTCCATGCAATAGACTCATACTAGTGTAATTATAACACAAGCACTATAAAATCTGTAAAGCTTCTTTCGTTTTTTTAAATTCAATATTCTTTATATTCTTTAGCTTTTTATATTCACCCTCCGCCTGGATTTCCACCTCTCCCCCCACAACCTCTTCTTCAAAAGTTATTTTAAATTTCGAAGCCTTCTCTCCTTTTACCCCCATAAAAAAACCTCGTATCATAAACCAGCACATTGTAAAAATATTCTGAAGCGACGCCGTCCTCACTAAAAATCTATCATTCAAGTAATAATCACCGCCCCGCATTAATTTCGCCATACTTTCACCATTTAAAATCACCACATCTGAAATCCCTGCCATCTCAACTCCGCCCCTATTCCCGTCTAGCTCATATCGAAATCTTGGTATAAATCTTTTTTTATGATTTTTCATAAACCACTTAAATAGTACTATTAAAGAAAAACATAATCTACCACGCTTCTTCCTTAACTTCTCTCGAATTTTACTCTCATCAAAAACCTCAGTCGATTCCGCCAACATTCCCATCGTAAAGTAACAAAGCGCAAAACGAAAATGTTCGCCATCCACCCTTGACTCAAGTCCATAAACTTCGCCCCCTCTTGCCCTTCTCACCGTTCGCGCGATATCATTAAAATTACCAAATGGTAGAGTATAGTATCGCACTTTTTTACCAGACAAAAAAGCGGCATTTACTCCAATTGTTGCCGTTCCGTCTCCACCCAAAGTCACCAAAATATCGCCATCCATCAAACACGCCGCTAGCTTTTCTGCATTATCATCCACATCTGTTGGCATCACCTCATACTGAAAAAAAGTTACATTCAAAAGACCAGTTTTACCTAAAATTACCCTCTTAATTGGCCTTATCGCTTCAGCCTCCACCTTTTTTGCCTGACTTGACCGCGAATTCACCACTAAAACCACTCGAATTCGTCCATTGCTAGACTCCTCCGTGATTCTCTTTAAAACATAGTTTAATTCTGTTTCTTTTCTTTTTTGTTTCATTATTACCTCCGCCGCCCTTAATTTCTTTAATTAAGGCCACCAGGTAGAAGTAGAGCAATTACCGCCCAAAACATTGCATAAATCAAAAGGCCAATCACCATATTAAGAATTCGTGTCTTAATTTTTACAATTACCGCCGGTTCATTTTTCGAAGTCATATACTGGTATCCACAGAAAATAAAACCAGCCGTCGCCGCAATTCCGACCCCGAAAGTTAATATATTGAGCACCATACCTAAAATAGCAAAAATCCCCGACTTTGGATCAGTCTCATTGCAATTTATAATAGAAGTCTGAACTCCGCCACAATCTGCAAAAACTGGCTGTGAAAAAGCTAAAACTGTGTAGGCTAGCCCAAAAACCAACACCCCCATCATCATAATCTTGGATACCATCTTTAGCATTTTCATCATCTCTCTTCTCTTAGTTAATCTAATTAATGTAGGTATTCGTGTAATTTCTTAGTGTCTTTATGCTTTCTCAGTTTTGACAAAGCCTTCGCCTCAATCTGACGAATACGTTCCCTTGTTACTGCAAATTCCGCACCCACTTCTTCCAAAGTATGTGGACGACCCCCACCAATTCCAAAACGTAGCTTAATCACTTTTTGCTCACGCTCAGACAATGAACCTAAAATTTCTGCGATTTGCTCTTTTAACATCTGCGCCGCCGCTGCATCCTCCGGCGAAACACGACCCTCGTCCTCAATAAAGTCTCCGAGAACCGAGTCCTCGTCCTCTCCATCATGGCCAACCGCTGCGTCAAGTGAGGCAATATCCTGTTTGATTTTCATCACGTAATCGACTTTGTCAGGTTCCATCCCCATCTCTTTAGCCACTTCTTCTGTTGTCGGCTCCCGGTTTAGTTCATTCGTTAGTTTCCTTGTTGCACGCAAAACCTTATTGATGGTTTCCACCATATGTACTGGAATACGAATAGTTCTTGCCTGATCTGCAATGGCACGCGTAATTGCCTGACGAATCCACCAAGTTGCATAAGTTGAGAATTTGAATCCTTTATCAGGATCAAATTTTTCTACCGCACGCAGTAAACCCGTATTACCTTCTTGAATCAAATCAAGAAAATCAAGACCACGACCAGAATAGCGCTTAGCAATCGAAACCACAAGGCGCATATTGGCTTCTACCATTTTATCCTTCGCCTTCTTTTCTCCCTTCACAATGCGATAAGCTAAGTCAGTTTCTTCCTCATTAGAAAGCAGTGGAATCTTACCAATCTCTCTCAAGTATAATCTCACAGAGTCATCCGCAAACTGATCTACGTTCTCTGCCGTAATCTCAAGATCCTCATCAGAAAATTCGTCATCTTCCGAGAGATCATCTAGGCCAGGTTCTTGTGGACCCATATCCACATCACGAACAGCAAAAAGCTCCTCGTCTTCATTATTCTGTTTATTGTTTTCTTCCACGATCGCTTTTTTCATTACATCAATTTATAACATAAAAAATTAAATTATACAAATTCCAGTTGACAAAACTCTATACATAATTTAATACCCCGTAGCGGGGTATTAAAATTGTATTAGTGTTTACGCATAAAACTCAAGTTTCGCACAAAGGTTTTAACTATATTTAGTTTGCTACTTTTAGAGTAATTAATTAAAGTATTTATGACCGAGTATTTTTCACCACCAAAGTCCTCACTACAAAAATCAATTAAGCTATCTGAAATATCATAAAGTAGGTTTTGTTTCTCTTGCAACACTCGCTGCTCACTCTCTGGCAATTTTCTAAAGGCGCCACTTTCCATCTGGCGTTTAATACTTAGACGCTGGTTCTCAAGTTCATTGTACAGATATGAAGCACCAAACTTCTTGCTTTCTTCATTACCAGCCATATCCTTAGCAAACTTCTTGAACATCTTTTCAAGTCCCAACTCCTCCAGATTCTTCGCAATCTCTGCACTATTCTCTGCCTGCATTTTGAGCATCTCAGAAGTCAAACTAGTCCTACTATTTTTATCTTTGTAGTAGTTTAACCCATTCAAATAAGCTTTTACCTTCTTATCCGCATCTTTATTGAAGAAACTTTTCACAAAGTCAGCAGACACTGCTTTTCTTTCATCATGAATACGTCCAGCCTCTTCTTGGTTAAACTTTCTTAATTCAATCTTTTCATTGAATTTCTTATAGTCCTCAGACTTTCTTTCACTCGTAAAAGCATCGATCACTTCACTAGGGTCATTTGTGCCAATTTCTTTTCCCATCAACTGCATAAGGTTAAGCTCAAAACCATTTAACACATTTCGCGCAGCTTCATATTGTTCTTTGTTAACTGTTGGTTTAAGATCCTTATAGTTATCTTCCTTAAATTCTTGACCAGTTGCCTGACATAATTCCTTTGCAGCCCTCATTGGATCATAGGAAAATAGTAATTTATTCTTTGCAGAGAATAATTGGTTAAACATCTTAGTATAAAGTACCTTATTCCCCATCTCTTTACTGAGTTCCAAACCTCCATCAATCTTACAGAAGTTTAATAATAAAGTCGAACCAAGATTACTACCCTTCAGGAAGTCAATCTTTTCTTTTGCAATCTCATCTTTATTAACATTCTTCAAGTACTTTTCTCGATTTGCAATCATATCTTGTACTTTTCTCATATTTTCAGAGTTAGTGTCCAATATTGCATCACCTATAAATACTCCATTATTAAAGCCCGCAGCCTCAGAGGTACCAGGCTGTGGTAATAATGATTCGTAAAACTTATTCAACTCTTCTCGTTTTTTCTTCTCTGGGTCAACCTCAGCTTCAGGTTTCTCAGGGCTTACTGCTGACCTATTATGATGCCCTGCCACACCGGTTCGCATAAACTGTCTAAACTGTGCCGCCGTCACGCCTTCGAAATCATCATCTTTTTTGTCAACATCTGGAGTCGTATCAACCTTATCATCAACCGAATTCACATTGGCTGAATTATTCTGATTTTCACTTTTCGACCCAAGCACTGATTCTAGCTGTTTTCGTCGCTCTTCCGCTTTACGATTCTCTTCCGCTGCAATCTCCGCCACCAACTTTGCCTTTCGTTCTTCCTCATTAGCACTCACAGCATCTTCTAAACTAGCTCGCTTATCCCAAAGCGAATCAGCTTCACCTCGTAAAGCTTTCAATTCTTCTCTCTGCTCAGCCGTCAGTTTGCCGCCATTCATCGCCTCGTATTCGCTACGTTTTTTACGGAATTCATCATCTTTTTTATCAAATTGCTTAACACTTTCCGCATATCTCTCGTCTTCCTCTTTCATTCGTTTTTCAGCCAAGAAACCAAAGCGGCGCATATCAAAATCTTTATTAATATTTTCATTTACCTTTTCAAGTGAATTTAATTTATGATTCATCAATGAATCACTAATTTCACCTTTCTTGTTTCTGGCAATAATTGATTCCTTAATACGTGCTGTATTTTCTAATTTTTTAGTCTTTGTCTCATCACCATTAACAACCTCTGCACCCTGGTTAATCTTGTCCATAATATCATTTACTACATACAGGAACGCATCATCATTGTGATCTGTATTATAGTTATTACTTGCATTTTTCAAACGATCCTGTACTTCAAAAATCTGCTTTTTTGCCCAACCCTCATCGGCAAAACCCAGGCCGACCTCCTGTTTCATTTGTGCCGAGAGCTCTGCATTCAGAAAGTTAACAATCGCCTGTCGCTTTTTACCGTTTCCAATATCTTCTTTAGAAAATTCCAAACCTTTTTTATCCTGCTCTTTATTCTGCTCAAGATTTTTATTCTCGTTATTATCTACAGGAAGATTATCAATATTGTTTCCACCCCCAAGACTATTCATATTTTTCATTTTTTATTCTCCTATACCTCAAGATTTGTCATATTTTAATTAAGCTAAAAATTCTTCACGAAAATTCAACATTGCTTTTCGTGCAATCTGGGTTGTATCAATTCCAGCTTCTCTTACAATTTCTGCGATCAACTCTTCGCTGGCTCGGTTTTCATCATAAGCAGCATTGATTTTATCTAAAAGATAATCTGGTAGATTCATTAAAATCTCCGTCATCACGGCATCACTTAGCCTCTCTTCCAGCTCTGCTCTCAGTCGATCAGTTTTTGGCACTCTTTTCTCGTCGATCATCTGATCTATAAACTTTGCAAGAACCTCCTTTTGAGATGTGGTAAAAGTATTACCCTCGTCTTTCATGCAAACACCCTTTCAATTAAAATATGACTTTTAAATAAATATACCGCTTATTCTTTAAAATGTCTAGCTTGTGGGATAAAAAATCGTATTTATAACAAAAACTTCTTCTATTCTCGCCTCAGCTGTTCAATCTGCTTCAGAATCTCCACCGTTTTTTCTTCATCGTTCTCAAATTCTACCAATTTTTCCGTCAATTCCACAATTCTGCGTTTCTTCAGCTCTTCCTTGTATCGGCTATTTAAACTTATCACTTCACGCACCAAAGCCTCTTCTTTCATTCCAGCGTATTTTTCTTCAAAAATCAAAGATAGCTCCTCTAGCCTCATCTCGTCTTCCGGGATTTCAAGCCCTATCTCCTGCCCCACCGCTCCCCCGTAAACCAAAATTGCCTGCAAGCTATCCTCAAGACTCTTCATCACTGCCATCGACTCACCGAGCCCAGAATCCATTGCTTCCTGTTCTTTCGTCGCCACCGGCTTTAATCGCACCGTTTCCGCCGTAATCTTCTTCGCCTGTAAATCCTCAACCGTCACATCCAGCTTTCTGGCCACCATCTGTTCATAATGCTTTCGCTCCACCGGATCTTCTATATAAGAAATAATCTTCATTGCCATATCAGAATATTCCTTCTTTCCTGGCCCCGTCATTAGATTCAACTTACTCTCATATTTTTTTAAGATCCAATCCACCGCCGGCATTCTTTCCTCCACGCATTCTTGCCACAATTTTGGATCAATCTTAATTAACTCGTCTGGATCTTTTGCCTTTCCATATCCCGAAATTACCGACAATGAAATTCCAATCTTTCCCGCCAACATAATAGCTCGCTCTGCCGCTTTCACCCCAGCCTCATCTCCATCGTATGCTAAACGTATGTCAGTTGTTAGTCTCGACAAAATCTTCAGGTGATTTTCCGTCATTGCTGTTCCTGAAGTCGCCACCGCTTCCTTCACTCCCGCCTGATGTGATGAAATCACATCCATATTTCCTTCCACAATCACCACAAAATTGCTTTTTCTAATTGCTTCTTTCGCCTGTGAAAGTCCAAAAATAAATCGCCCCTTATTAAAGAGCCTCGTCTCCGGCGTATTTAAATACTTTGGTTCTCCCTTCTCAATAATTCGACCCGTAAAACCGATTACTTCTCCAGTATTAGCATCCAAAAACGGAATCATCATTCTGCCCTTAAAAAGGTCACCATCGAATCGGTTTACTAGTCCCGCCTCTCTCGCCTCTTGCAAGGAGTATCCCTTTTTTTTCAAAAACTCTATCAAGCTATTCTTTGAATTTGGCGCATAGCCAATTCGAAAATCCACAATCGTATTTCTATTTAGCTTTCGATTATAAAATACATATTCACAAACCGTCTTATTCTTTGCTAAACATACTTGAAAGTATTTACATGCGAGTTCAATTGCTTCCTTAGCTCGCATCTTAAGACGCGCATTTACCTCATCACTTTTATCGTATCTTTTTAGTTCCACCCCCGCCTGTGCAGCCAGTTTTTCCAAAGCCTCTCGGAAAGTAATACCCTCTACTTCCATAATAAAACTAAAAATATCTCCGCCCTTATTCGCCGAAAAATCATGCCAAATCCCCTTCTCCGGCGACACCATAAAAGAAGGTGTCTTATCCACACCCCAAGGCGATCGCCCCTTCAGTGTTCTCCCAGCTCTCTTCAGCTCAATATACTGCGAAACTACATCCTCAATCGGCAACCTTGCACGAATTTCCTCCTTAGCTTCCTGCATTAAGACTTCATTCTCCAATCTATCGACTTCTTCATCAGGTCTTCCTCCACGTCTTTTTTAAATTATATCATCTCAAATCTGTTATGCTATAATAATCACATGGATAAAATGGCATACTTGCAACAAATTGCGAGCGACAATAAACACCATCATAAACCTTCTGGTTCAGGGTTCGATATTCTTTCATACCTTACACCCAGAAATATTCTTATCGCCGTTATTTCTATCTTCTTCCTCATTGGGGCATCGCTACTTTTTAATACCAAGAAAACCATCGATACTCGTGACCGTGATCTTCTTATTCGAAGCTATTTTATGGCAAAATATCTCAACGATGAAACAATTTCAAAATACGGCGATCTCTTGAAGTCTTCCGATCTTCGCGCTTATACCGCCTCTCTCAAAACAGTTCTTAGCGAACTTATGCTCACCGAGTCCAAATCTCTCAACGAAGAGTTTGGTATCGAAGATGTTTCCGATCTTGAAGAAGATTCTATTAGTCAAGAAGAAAAGTCTAAAAATCAAACCTTAAATTCCACTCTTGAGACTGCCCATCTCTCCGCCCATCTTGACCGTGTTCTTGTTCGTGAATTCACCCTTCAACTCACCTATCTCATTAACTATCAAACTGAAGCTCACGAACGCACAACAAAATCTAATGCCAAAACCGCTACAGATACAGAAATTAAAAATCTCACCAATCTCAAAAATAATTACGCCACCTTCAATACTAAAGCTGTCTAATCTGCTGTGGTAATATTTCGGTTTTCGTTTATAATTAACATTATGAAAAACCCTGATTTAAAAACCGATTTAAAGAAACTAAAGAAAAAAATTACAAAAGTTAATCCCATCCTTAAAGAATTTCGTGATTTTATTAACCGCGGTAGCGTTCTTGATCTAGCTGTAGGTGTTATCGTTGGTGGCGCCTTCAACAAAATCATCAGCTCCTTAGTCAACGACCTTATTATGCCTGTCGTCGGTGTCGTCCTTGGTGGTATTGATTTTACTAGCCTAGAAATCACCATCCCTAATTTCTTTGGTGGATCTGGTGCAGCCCACATTCGCTATGGTAACTTCATCCAAAACATCGTTGACTTCCTCATTGTTGCCTTCTGTGTATTTATCTTTATCAAATTAATTAATAAATTCTCAGCTAAGAAAGAAGCTGAAGTCGAAACTGAGCCAACCACGGATGATAAAATTCTTGCCGTTCTCGAAGAAATTCGCGATCAACGCAAAAAATAATATCTAACTTAAAAATAGCCACTAGTTTAGTGGCTATTTTTTTACTATCTTATAGTTCTTATGTTAAAATAGAAATATCTAGGCGTGCCTATAGGAAGACACCACAGCCAGTCATATTAAACAAAAAGAGGAAGAAAAATGTTAAATAATACAACTAAAAAGATTTCACCCCCCCCCCGATAGATTAAATATCCTTAAATTCCTCAGTATTCTTCCAGTCATAATCCTCACTGCCTTTTTCTCATTTTTTGCTCTTTTCCCTCAAACTAAAGTTTCAGCCGCTCCGTCATCCCCAACTAACCCTAGCCTATCTATCACCGTAGATACCGCTACCAACATTCATTTTAATGCCACCGACCTTAATAACTCTGCTTTTAAAAGCCAGGCCTTTGGTGTTAAAGTCACCACCGACTGCCGTACTGGTTACACCATTTCACTTTCTGATCAGGATGAAGATACTAACCTAAAAAGCGCCAATCCTCTAAATACCACCAACATTGCTTCGATCACTGCTGACACCGCAGCTACCAACTTCACCGCTGGCACTTGGGGCTACTCACTAGACAATACTACCTTCAAACCCATCGCCAAAAAGTCCGCTCCTGTCGCAGTTAAAACCACTAACGCTCCCACCCCAGCCACCGGCGAATCCACTAATATCTTTCTAGGTGTCAAATCTGCCGCCACCCTTCCCACCGATACCTATAGCGACATTCTTGAAGTTTCCGTTGTTACCAACTATGTCCCGAATACCGCCACTTTCCTCGATGGCAACGCCTTTAGTGCTTTAATTAACACAAATATCCTCGCCAACACCAACAATCTACGTCTTTTCCAGAAATCTCCAACTCCTCCTGCTGCAGTTTTTGCCACTGCTAATGTTGCCTCCGCCGATTCCGAACTTCCAATCTATCTCTGGTACGATCCAGCTCAAAATGCCATACTCTGGTGGACTCTTGCTGAACATGTCTATGCTAATCCAGATTCCACCCATATGTTCTACTTCTCCCACCTCCACCAAAACCGTGGACACCAAATCTACCTTGATCTTCGTGGCATCAACACCAGCCGTGTTACCAGTATGCATGGTATGTTCTTCCAAGATAGCACTAGTCTAGACTACATCACCGGCATTGATCTCTCAGAATTCAATACCAGTAACGTCACCACCATGTACGGCATGTTTGATGGACCATCTAATATTACGAATCTTAATCTCTCTACCTTTGATACTTCTAAGGTTACTGACATGAGTAACATGTTCCGACACAAACAAAATATTTCCTCCCTTAATCTTGCCAACTTCAACACCAGTCGTGTTACTTCCATGGAAAGTATGTTCCGCCATATGACCAGTCTTATCTACTTCAGTCTACCAAGCTTCGATACCTCTAATGTTCGAGATATGTCATATATGTTTGAAGATGCTAGAAATCTTATTGCGCTCGACATCTCTAGTTTCAATACTGCTAGCGTTCAAAACATGGAAGAAATGTTTGCTCACGCCGCTGCCCTCCAGACTATCCGTGTCTCCCATAACTTTGTCACGAATTCCGTTACTAATTCAAACAATATGTTTGCCTATACCTTCCAGCTTATTGGTCAAAATGGTACCACATATAATAACGCTAATCCAAGCGATAAAACCTACGCTCGTGTTGACCAACCAGGTATCCCAGGTTACTTCTGGCTCTAATATCAGAACCGATCTAATCATTAAAAATAGCCCTCACAGGCTATTTTTTATTCAACTAATTATTCCATTTCCTTTGTCAGGTTATAACTAAGCCTTGCCATATCGTAGATTTCCTCTAATGGAATTTGTCCACTCATTACGATTTCGATTCCACCGTTTCCGAAATATCGAGAAACCATCACCGACTCGTATTGTTCCCTCAAAAGCTTCGATAAATTTCTATCCGTTCTGACTTCTATCGTTTTCTTACGGTCTATCAAAAAGGCCTTTTCGTTTGGAGCAAGAAAAATCACCCCCTCCTTTTCTCCATTCTTGGCAAACAAATCCTTTATTTTATATTCCCCAATTCCCCCCACTTCTTCGATATGAAATTCCATTTATCCCTTCTTTATAAAACTTAAATAATATTTGATTTCCTCAATCGAACCCTCAATATCATCTAGCGCTCGATGCGCCTCCCTCTTGGTAAATTTTTTGTTCAATACATTTTCAAAATAAATCTTCCAAGCCGAAACATCAAACATTCGATAATGCAGCCTTCGATCAAGCTCCGGCCACTCCTTCACAATAAATCTTTTATCTTGATGGATCGAATTCCCCGCCAAATAGACTTCCTTACCAAAATTTGCATCAATAAATTCAAGTAGCTCTTTTTCGACCTCAGAGGTATCCCGTCCTTCTTTATTTTGACTTACCAGTGCCTCATAGCTTTCTTTATTTCTTTCCCAGAACTCCCCCACCATTCGTTCCTTCATTAATTGCTCCGGCACCTTCACCACAGCGGTCATCTGATTAATCACATTAAACTGCCAATCGGTTGCAATCACTGCCACTTCAAGTATTCGATCTTTCTCTGGATCCAAGCCTGTCATTTCGAGATCCATCCACAATAGCTTTGCCTTTTTCATTCTACATTTTCTCCGGAACTTCAATTCCTAATATATTCAAACCATGTGTCAACACTTTTAGGTAAGCAAGTACTATAGTGCCACGCTCCACCTCATACTCGCTCCCCACCACCTGTACATTTTCATAAAAACGGCTAAATTCCTGCGCAACTTCGTAAAGGTACGTACATAGTTTACTTGGAGCTAGTTCACTTACTGCCTCCCCCATTACTACCCTGTATTGCATAATTTTTTTGATCAAATTCTTTTCAACACTTTCGAGAACCCATTCTTTTTGTTCAACTTTTTTATTCACTTTTTCAACTTGAGATTCCAATATTTTTCCCAATACCTTCTGTGCACGCACTGCCGAATATTGTAAGTATGGGCCCGAATTACCAGTCATCGACACCGACTCTTTTACGTCGAAAATAATATCCCCACCAACCTTATATTTTAAGAAAGCATAGCGTATTGCTCCCAGCAAAATTTTCTCATCTACAGAAGCTCTATTCTCTTCACCCTTGTTACGACTCACTTCCTCTTGTACTTTTGTGAGTTCCTCTCGAATCAGATCAATCACGTCGACTGCCTTCAAAAAGTTACCTTTTCTCGAAGACATCTTCTCCCTGCCAGGTAATTTAACCTGGCCATGAGTTAAGTGTAGAGTCCTCTCTGGCAGTTCTGGAGCATACTGTTCGACGGATTTTAACACTACCTTCATATAATCAATAATGTCATTTCCGGTAATGATAATTGACTTATCAAAATGATAGTCGTCCCATTTCGTAAAGATCAAACCAATATCTTTTGCTTCATAGGTTGGTAAACCATTCTTATTAATAAAAACCCTAGTGTGTAAACCGTACTTTTCTCCCTTAAAAACCACCGCACCGTCAGATTCTTCATAAACACCGGCTTTCAATTCTTTAGTTACCATTTCAAGGCCCTTACCAGCAACAGTAGATTCCGGATAATATCGGTCGAATTTCACGCCGATCCTAGCATAAAAATCTTCAAAATACTGGTAGCTAGCTTTTCTCCCCCAGAAGTAAATCTTAGCTAACTCCAATTCTTCCTCAATCTCAGTATTCCCCCCATTCTCGAGCGACTCCTCGAGCTCAGCAATCACCGATTCCCCCGCATCCGCGATTTTATAAATCAACTTATTAATTTCAATAATTTTTTGCTTCGCCTCTTCATCTTCCTCGTAAGCCGTTGAACCTTCCACATAGGTTCTTGATAAAAGTTCTGCCTTTTCAGTCGTCGTCATTACTTCCGAGATTTCATCTCGGTGTTTAAGTAGCGCATACATATTCTTTGCTACATGAAGCCCCACATCACCACCAAAATTAGCACGCACTACATTTCCCCCAGCAAATTCTACAATTCGGGAAATCGCATCACCCACCATCGAGGTATACAAATGTCCCACGTGAAGGATTTTAAAAGGATTTGGATCAGAGAATTCACATATCACCGTCTTATTCAAATATTCATCTCGTGATATATTCTTTAAGAAGTCTTTCTGGTATTTTTCAATTTCATTCACATAAAACCCGTCACTAAGTTTAATATTGATAAACCCAGGTCTTGCAATTTCAATATTTGAAATCACTCTTTCAGAAGCCTCATCGAGTTCTAGGGTTTTTTCACGAATCTCCTCAGCCACCTCAAACGGATTTCTCTTCAAACTCTTCACCAAACTCATTGCCACATTTGATGCAAAATCCGCACCCGTTTCCTTCGGAGCCTCAACTAAATTTATTTCAGCCTTAACATCATACAGCGCTAAGATCGCCGCCCCTAATAACTCTCTGATTTTTTCCATACCTATATTTTAACACACAAAAACTTACCCCTAGAAATTTACCAGATTAAGCAATCAACTATGTTTAGTTTGACGCCAACGTGTCCATGAATGATTGAAATAGTGGATGCACATTCAGAGGTCGGGATTTTAATTCAGGATGAGCCTGTGTAGCCTGGAAAAATTTACAATCTGGAGCCTCCACGAATTCCACTAATTTACCATTAGGAGATGTTCCGGACACTTTAATTCCTCCTTCTTCAATCTCCTTCAAGAATTTCTGATTCACTTCAAAGCGATGACGATGTCTCTCTACAATTTCCTCTGCCCCATAAATTTCCGCAGTCTTACTTCCCTTTACCAACTTCGCCTTATAGTCCCCGAGTCTCATTGTGCCCCCAGTCGACTCTTTCCCCTTCTGGTCATCCATAATGTAAATTACATTAGTTTTAGATTCTGGCTCAAATTCCTCCGAAGTCGCATTCTTTAAACCTGCCCGCCTTGCAGCCGCAATACATGCCACCTGCATTCCTAAACAGAGTCCAAGATAAGGTTTATCGTTCGCTAAAGCAAATTCCGCGGCCTTAATTTTTCCTTCAACACCACGCACTCCAAAACCTCCAGGCACCACCAATCCATCGACTGCTGCAAAATCTTTATCTTCTACCTTTTCGGCATTGATCCATTTAATCTCAAGATTCACCCCACTCCAGGCTGCCGCCGCTTTCAACGCCTCCGTTACACAGATATAGGTATCTTCATTCCCCACATACTTAGCTACAAGCCCCACCTTCACGGTCTTCTCATACTTTTCAGCTCGTCGCTTAGAAAATTCCAACCATTTTGTCATGTCAGGCTCAGTATCGTCCCCCACAAAATCATTCAAAATCTCAAGTACCCCCGATTTTAAGACGTTGAATGGTACATCATAGACTGAATTAATATCTGGTAAATTCAATACCGCCGCCTCTGAAATTCCTGAAAAATGCGCAATCTTCTCGCAAATCTCTCTTGGTGCCGGTTTTTCCGTACGACAAACCACTACATCTGGAATAATTCCAAAACCCCTTAAATCTTTCAATGCATTCTGTGCTGGCTTTGTTTTTAATTCCTTCGAAGTATTAATCCAAGGCACATAAACTACATCTACATACAAGCAGTTTCGGCGGCCAACCTTATTTGCAAACAACCTAATCGCCTCGATGAATGACAGCCCTTCGTAATCACCCACTGTTCCACCAACTTCCACAATATGAATATCCGAATCAAGCGAAGCCTTCATAATCTTCTCTTGCACCAAATTTGTAAAGTGTGGCACTAGTTGTACTGTTTTTCCGTGAAAACCGCCTGCTCGCTCTTTTTCGATTAACTCTTTAAAAATAGACCCTGATAAAGTAATTGAATAACGATTAGTTTCAAAATCCAAGAATCGTTCATAATGTCCAAGGTCAAGATCAGTTTCCACCCCATCATGTGTTACATAGCATTCACCATGTTCCACTGGATTCAAAAGCCCCGCATCCACGTTAAGATATGGGTCACACTTCTGCATCGTCACCTTATAGCCTTTAGCCTTTAAAATCGCCCCTATCGAAGCGGCCGTAATTCCCTTACCCACACCAGAAAGCACACCGCCCGTCACAAAAATATATTTGCACGGCTTACCGCTATTTTTTCTTGTCTCCTCTTTTTTTGTTTCCATATTTTTATT
>CAUSFJ010000002.1:0-17572 GCA_963531135.1 uncultured Candidatus Saccharibacteria bacterium
GACTTAAAATCGAATGGAGAAATCCATATGGGTTCAAGTCCCATTTCGGGCACCAGCCTTTTTAAAACTTCGCTCCTTGAGCGATTTTTTACGTACTTTTTTTGATCTCCCCATCTCGCAGATCCCGCTATATTTTTATTTTGATTATGCTAAAATTGATTTAGTATGTTCATATCAAAAAACAAAAAAATAGTATCGGGGGGGGGGTGCTACTTTATATCAGAATAAAAAATCAAAGTCATTAAAGTCTATTCTCGCTTGTCGTGCTCATTATATCCCATTTTTAATCTTCTCATTATTCACGACCTTACTAGGTTCTTCCTTAGTGATAACTTCTCAATATAATACTTTTGCCGCCCCAGGGGCGCCAGCTACCTCTCCCATCATTACTGTTTCTAGTGATCCCTCAGTGGATTTTAATTTTACTCAAGCTGAGCTTGCTTCCTCAACCTTTAAACGTGGCTCCTTCCTAATCGATGTTTATACGAATAACTCTACTGGCGCTACTGCTTATATTTCTAGTATTGATGAGGATACAAATCTCAATCATTCCGACCCCTCAGTTCTTCAGAAGATCCCTTCGATCACCACTCCTCTAGCGGACACCGCGTTTAGTTCTAAGACCTGGGGCTATCGTGCCGCTGATGTCTCTCCAACCGGTAATTACCATCCAATTCCTAAGGCTAGTACTCCAGATACTCTGTTCACTAGAAATTCTGGTTTTGGTCTTAAGCATTTTCTCGACATTGGAGTTAAATCTGGGCCAGATCTTCCTGCTGGTACATATTCAAAACAGATTGTTTTTACCGTGATCTCTAACTATGTCCCAACCACTGCCACTTTTATTGAGGGGCCTGATTTCAATGATATAGCCCGAGACATTACACCGACCAAGGATATTAATGTGTTTAAGCGTTCATCAGTTGCTCCTCCTAACCTAGCTTTAGCAAGAATCGTCTCTACCCCTGATTCGGATCGGCCAATATATCTCTGGTATGATACTGTAAATAAAACCCTACTCTGGTGGAGTGACGCAGATATCTCATACGCAAACATTAATGCTGGTTTCATGTTTCGTGACCTTAACGGCGGAGACAATGATGTATCTGTCATCGATACAACCGGAATTGATACTAGTAAGACTAAAGATATGAGATTCATGTTCCATAGTGGAGGGAAATTAGTTAAAGATCTAATCATAGGAAATCTCAATACCTCTCAGGTTGAAAATATGAGATATATGTTTGGTAGTGATGATTCGAATACTGGTACAGTTAGTCCATCACCAATCGATCTTTCACATTTTGATACCAGTAATGTCAGAGACATGGAGGGAATGTTCCAAGGCTCACATCTTCCTAATATTGATGTTCGCCATTTCGATGTCGGCCGTGTCACTAACTTATCCTTTACTTTTGCTAGATTGAAGAATGTAAGACAGTTGGACCTTTCTGGATGGAATACTCGCAACGTCACCAATATGAACAGTACTTTTGTATACAGTGAGAATATTACTGACCTCAACGTTTCGGGCTGGCAGAATGATTCCGCTACCGACATGGCGGCAATGTTTGGTCGGCTTACTAATCTAAGGAATTTTCAGCATACAGGTTTTACTACAAAGAATGTGCGTATTATGGAGTTCATGTTCTCGCATTGTCACGCCTTGGCAAATCTTGATCTCCGTGAATTTGACACTTCAAATGCTACCCATATGAAATACATGTTTGAGGAGATGACTGCCTTATCTAGTCTTGATGTTTCTAGCTTTCGTACTCATAATGTTGTTGATATGTCATTTATGTTTTCTAATTGGTCTGCAGTACCGGTTCTTCAAAATCTTGATCTCTCGAATTTTAATACAAGCAATGTTGTAAATATGGAGGCTATGTTCCAGGGGCAAGCTAATCTAAATAATTTAAATATCTCCTCCTTTGATACTCGCAAGGTCACTAATATGAAAGATATGTTCCTCTCTACTATGAAAAACCCAGGTAATGGCACTCTAGATATTTCAAGTTTTGATACTCGCAGTCTGACTGAAGCTAGAGCCATGTTTAGCGGCTCGGGGGTTAAGACGATTCTAGTTTCACCGAGCTTTACAGTTGCAGGGCTAAGTTCTGCTCCTCAGAAAATGTTTGAGCATACTAGCAACGTCGTCGGTGGAAATGGTACTAGCTACGTCTGGCCAAACTATAACAGCGATTATGCACATATTGACGCCCCAGGTAATCCCGGCTACTTTACTCAGAAATAATTATTCAGAACTGTTTAGGTTATAAAAAATTTAAAAAACCCTTGAATTTAAAATCAAATTCATCTATAATCTAAACAGATGCGAGCTTAGCTCAGTTGTTTAGAGCGCTTCCTTGCCAAGGAAGAGGTCGAGAGTTAGAGTCTCTTAGCTCGCACCATTATCATAATCTTCTATAAAAGATTACGGTAGGAATTCTCCACTGAAACCCCCCTTTCAGTGGAGAATTTTTTGCTTAAGAGTATTGCGAAAAACCCCACCGAACCATATAATAGAAGTATTAATAAAGGAGAAAAAATGCCAAACTTATTAACTATTGGATTGATCTGTTTAGCTCTAGTCTTCGTACTTGTAGTCTATCTCATCTCCACTTATAACTCTATTATTAGATTGAATGAACGCGTTAAAGAAGCCTGGTCAGGTATTACTGTGATTCTTAAGCTTCGTGCTGATCTTATTCCAAATCTTGTTAATACCGTAAAAGGTTATGCCAAACATGAAAAAGAAACCTTTGAAGAAGTCACAAAGGCCCGCACTGCTGTTATGTCAGCAAAAGGCGTTGATGAAACTGCCGCCGCAGAGCAGACTCTTCAGGGTGCTCTTGGAAAAATCTTCGCTCTTGCCGAGGCTTATCCTGAATTAAAGGCTAATGAAAACTTTAAAGAGCTTCAAAGCCAGCTTGTAGACACTGAAGAAAAACTTCAGGCTTCCCGTCGTTTTTATAACGCTGGTGCTAGGGAATTTAATACCAAAATCATTCAGTTCCCAGTCAATATCCTCTACGGTTCACGTTTTGAAAAATATACCTACTTCAATGTAGACGAAAAAGAGATGGAGAAGATTGAAAAAGCTCCGTCCGTTGAATTCTAGACGAAAGGAATTTAGAAAAGAGGGGCATACCCTCTCTTTTCTTTAAGAGCTATGTATAAACAAATTGCAGAAAACAAAAGAAATACCATCCTCATCTTTATTGGTTTTATTTTACTAATTTCTCTAATCGGTGGCATCTTCTCCTATGTCTATGGCGACCCCTCTATTGCGCTTACCACTATTGTTATCGCACTTATTTACGCAAGTGTGCAATATTTTCTATCTTCAAAACTGGCAGTTATGATGACGGGTGCAAAAAAAGCTAATCGTCGTGATCACCGTAGGTTATATAACATTGTTGAGAATCTTACAATTACCGCTGGCTTGCCGATGCCGGAAGTTTATATTATCCAAGACTCTGCGCCAAATGCTTTTGCCACCGGCCGTGACCCAGATCATGCTCTTGTTGCTGCCACCACTGGCCTAATTGACATTATGGATGATAAAGAGTTGACTGCTGTCATGGCACATGAACTTTCGCATATTAAAAACTATGATATTCGGGTTTCGGCTATTACTTTTGCATTGGTCTGTGTTATCGGTTTTCTTTCTGATATCGGTTTACGCATGACCTACTTCACACGCAAAAAAGATGAGGAAAACAGTCCAATCGGCTTATTTATTATCATTATCACCTCACTCCTAGCTCCACTTGCTGCTAGTCTTGCGCAAATGGCCATCTCTCGTGAGCGTGAATATCTTGCTGATATTTCAGCCGTTGAACTAACCCGTTTACCAGAAGGGATGATTTCTGCTCTTAAAAAACTTGAGGAGCATGGCCGGCCCATGCAGCGCCAGAATGCTGCCACAGAAGCTATGTTTATTAATTCTCCCCTAAAGAAGCAATTTATAAATCTATTCAGCACCCATCCACCCATCGAAAAGCGCATCGCGCGTTTGGAACGAGCTAAAGATAAATTTTAACTAATCAATGTAATCAAATAGGGAATCAACGTGAAGAAAAATCAAAAAAATGAAAAAACTACTGGACGTGTCAAACTGCACCGTTCATTTCGCCGCTCCTATCGTGAAGACTATGAGCGTCAAACCGAATTGCCTGGTCTCCTTTCACATATTGCTGCTACCTTCAAAATCATTCGCCAAAACTTTAAGATTTTTCTTCCGCTCATCGGCCTTATCGCCTTACTTTATATCTCTTTAGTCGGATTAATGAGTGAGAGTACTTTTCAGGAATTCAAAGAATCAATCGATAATACCAATAAAGAGCTAGTGAGCGGTCGCCTTGGTAACCTTGGTCGCGCTGGCCTAACCCTAGTCGGTACCGTCACCACCGGCGGCCTTACCACAATGAACGTCGCACAGAAGATCTTTTCCATCCTCCTCTTCATGATCACCTGGCTCGTTTCTATCTATCTTGCCCGTCACCTACTCGCTGGTCATCA
The DNA here is from genome assembly GCA_963531135.1 of uncultured Candidatus Saccharibacteria bacterium. GTDB lineage: Bacteria > Patescibacteriota > Saccharimonadia > Saccharimonadales > Saccharimonadaceae > Nanosyncoccus. The sequence goes on from CAUSFJ010000002.1 coordinate 4,528, forward strand.
CCCCCGCATGCGTGACGGTCTCTATAACGCCCTTTCACCCCTAATTTCCACACTCTTTGTTGCGTTAATCGTCTTTATTGAGCTAATTCCCATTATGTTCGTTGTCATCACTTATCAAGCTGCCGTCTCAACAGAGTTCTTAAAAACTCCATTTTATGCCCTGGTTTATTTTATTTTTGCCAGTCTCATGACTATTCTCAGCGTCTATCTCACCTCTAGCTCCTTAATGGGGCTAATTGCCGTCTCTGCGCCAGGTCTTTATCCCCTCACTGCCATTGAGACTGCTCGCAATCTAATTGCCGGCCGCCGCATTCGTTTTCTTGTACGTATCCTTTACCTCTTTTTCTGGGTAGCCTTAATTTATATAGTCATTGTTCTTCCAGCCATCTTGCTTGATATCTTAGTTAAAGGCGCCTTCCCATGGCTAAACGATCTCGGCATTCCTTTCGTCCCATTCGTCCTTCTTATCGTCACTGTCTTTATCTTCATCTTTATCTCCATTTATGTCTACCTGTTTTATCGCCAACTTCTTGACTATAAAGATGATTTTTATCCACTTGTTACCTTTAAGAGAAAGAAGTCCAAGAAGATAAAGGAGGCAAAGAAAACAAATGAGCCAGCTTAATTCTATGACAAAAACCGAGGCTGAATCTCGTATCCTCAAACTTCGTGAGCTCATTAATGATTATCGTTATCACTATCACGTTCTTGATGAGTCCATCATGTCAGAATCAGCAGCTGACTCTTTAAAGCATGAATTAGCTCTCCTTGAGGAAAAATTCCCAGAGCTTATTACTCCCGACTCGCCTACTCAAAGGGTTGCTGGACGACCGCTTGATAAATTTAATAAGGTTACGCATCAGACTCGCATGATTTCCCTCGCTGATGTTTTTTCTGAAGCAGAAGTTAGGGAATGGGTGGCTAGAAATTATAAACTGGTGCCAGCCAAAACTCAGCTTACTTTTTTTACTGACATTAAGATGGATGGTCTTGCCATGTCCCTACATTATCACAACGGTATACTTACTCAGGCGGTAACCCGTGGCGACGGACTTGTTGGCGAAGATGTCACGATGAACGTTCGCACAATCAATAATATCCCTCTTAGGCTTAGCGGCGATCCTAAGGACATTCCTGAGTATGTTGAGGTGCGTGGCGAGGTGGTTATCTTTAAGGCAGATTTTGAAAAACTCAATCAAATCCAGACGGAGAAAGGGGAAAAATTATTTGCGAATCCGCGCAATCTGGCCGCCGGCTCCATTCGCCAGCTTGACCCCCGAGTTGCCAGTTCGAGGCCGCTACGCTTTATGGCTTATGACCTGGTCACTCCGAATCTAGAAACCCATCAGCTTGCCTATCAGAGAATCCGCGCATATGGCTTTCAGACTTCCATGCAAGATCAGACCTTTGATTCACTCGATCAGGTTCTCGAAGAAATCCACCATCTCGGTCAAATCCGCGAATCTCTTCCTTTTGGTACGGATGGTGTAGTCATTAAAATTAATGACCGTAAGATATATCAATCACTCGGCATTATCGGTAAAACCCCGCGAGGAGCAGTAGCCTATAAATATCCCGCTGAGGAGGCAACCACCAAAGTCCGTGATATCGTTATTTCTATCGGCCGTACTGGCGCTGCCACACCTGTTGCCATTTTTGATCCAGTAGAGGTCGCTGGCAGTGTAGTTCGTCACGCCACCCTACATAATGCCGATGAAATTAGTCGCCTTGATTTACGTATTGGTGATACCGTAATTATTTATAAAGCAGGTGATATCATACCTCAAATCAAAGAAGTTCTCACCTCTCTCCGCCCAGACAACTTACCAATCTTCGATTATGAAGAGGCACTCAAAACTCAGTATCCAGAGCTAGAGTTTGAGAGGCCTGTTGGCGAAGTGGTTTATCGTGTTAAAGGTCTTGATTCTGGGCTTATCTTGAAGCGCTCGATCGAGTATTACGCTAGCAAGCCTGCTCTCAATATTGAAGGCCTCGGCGAGAAAAATGTTAACCTTTTAGTAGATTCTGGCCTAGTCAAAAACCTCTCGGATCTCTACCGACTAGATGTTGCCAAGGTTTCGCAGCTAGAACGCTTTGCTGAAGTTTCGGCGAATAAGTTAATTAGTGCCATTGAGAATTCAAAGACTGCACCCCTCGCAAAATTTATCACTGCACTAGGGATTCGTCATGTGGGAGTGCAAACCGCAATTTCACTCACTGATCGCTTCAAATCTCTTGCGCTCTTGATTGACGCTACAGCCGACGACCTTCTCTCTATTCCTGACATTGGGCAGGTGGTTGCCGAATCTATTCTGGCCTATTTTGCAGATGAGGATAATCTTAAACAACTCCAAGAAATGCGTGAATTAGGTGTTAATCCATTCTATGACGACCAAACAACTAAGCCACTAGCTGGTCAAAGCTATGTCGTTACAGGTACACTCTCCAAAATGGGGCGTGATAAGGCTGAGGCAAGACTCCGGGAGCTAGGCGCCACGGTTACTGGCTCTGTAACTAAACACACTACTGCTCTGATTGTGGGTGAAAAACCAGGTAGTAGTAAAACTGTAAAAGCAGAGAAGTTGGGTATCCCAGTCATACATGAAGCGGAATTCCTTGAACTTCTTCGTGCATAATTAAAAAAACTCATCCATAAAAAATCACCCCGTTTGAGGTGATTTTTACGTTTATGCTTATACTTAGTTGCTAAAAGGATTTACTAAGCTTAAGCTTTCGTTATCTTCTGCAATACGCATTAGTTCGTTGTATTTGGCAATACGCTCGGAGCGTGATAATGAACCAGTTTTAATTTGACCAGCACCAAGACCTACTGCAAGGTGTGCAATTGAATTATCTTCCGTTTCGCCAGAGCGATGTGAAATTACTGTATTAAATCCGTTCTTTTTGGCCATCATTACTGCATCGATTGTCTCAGAAAGGGAACCAATCTGATTTGGTTTAATCAAAATAGCATTTCCAGCCATCTCCTCGATACCACGACGTAGTAATTTGGTATTTGTGACAAATAGGTCATCTCCAACAAGCTGTACTCGCTCTCCAAGTTTCTTGGTCAAAAGCTTCCAACCTTCCCAGTCGTTCTCGGCAAGGCCGTCTTCAATCGATACTACTGGATAATTTTCTAGAATCCAGCCATACCAATCAATCATCTCCTCGGAAGTTTTTGTCTCATTCGAGGTTTTGATTTCATAATGACCGTCCTTATAGAATTCGGAAGATGCGATGTCCATAGCAATCGCAATGTCTTGACCAGGTTTATAGCCAGCCGCTTCGATCGCTAGCTTGATGCACTCAAGCGGTTCATTGTTCCCATCTTTTACGCGTGGGGCATAACCACCTTCGTCGCCAACTGTCGTCGTATAGCCACGTTCCTTTAATACCTTTTTAAGCGCATGAAAAGTTTCCGCACCCATCCTGATGGCGTCATAAATATTAGTTGCACCAACTGGCATTAACATATATTCTTGAAAATCAGTACTCCAGTCTGCGTGTGCACCACCGTTCATTACGTTCATCATCGGCATCGGCAAGGACATTTCATTCTGTGTTCCAGCGAGGCTGGCAATGTATTCATAGAAATGCATCTTCTTTGCTCTTGCCATTGCTTTTGCAGTTGCCATTGAAACGGCAAGAATAGCATTTGCTCCAAGATTAGACTTATTTTCGGTGCCGTCTAGTTCGATCATTGTCTGATCTACTGTATTTTGCTCAGCGGTTGTTCCCACTAGGTGATCACGAATCTGATGATTAATATTATGTACGGCTTTCATTACCCCCTAACCACCGTAATAATTCTTATCGCCGTCGCGAAGTTCCAATGCTTCACCAGAGCCGGTTGAAGCCCCAGATGGAACCATTGCTCTACCCACACTACCGTCAGATAGAAATACATCCGCCTCCACCGTTGGGTTGCCACGACTATCGAGAATTTGTCTTGCTTTGATTTCTTTTATCGTTAAGTTATCCATACCTGCATTATAGCATTTTTAAAAACACTTATGGTATGATGTAGTAAAGAAAAAAACTTCATAAAACGAAAGGTGTGTAATGCCAGAAGAAAAATATGGCGACATTGACGTCAATCCGATAGAGACTCGTATTGATACTAAGATCGACTCTACTAAACATAGTGACTTAAATAGTGACTCAAACTTTGCTCAGGCCATAGAGGCCGCCTCAGAATTAATATCAGAACAGCCCGAATCAGACAACGTGGTTTCCGAAACAGTAGTTGTTGAGGATGTGGTCGAGTCTACAGTTCCTGGGTCAACTATTCCTGAAGATGAGACTAGTATAGACCCCTCAGTGTCGGCGCCAGAAGATTCCACTAGTGAAACTACTTCAATTTCTATGCCTACACCAGAAACCCCAAAATCAAAAAAGAAGAAACTTCCGTTAGTTGTATTTGGCGCTACTCTTGCCACTCTAGTTGTAGGTGGCTCAGCTTTTGCTTTTTACTACAACATGCCTGAAAAAGTGGCAGCCGATGCCATTTCTGGTTTTATTAAACAAAGCAATGCGCAACTCGCATCTAGCGGCAGTCTTGAGCTTTCTCCGCAAACTGATTCTGAGCTTTATCAACATATCTCAAATCTTCGTCTTGATTTTAAGACCGATGTCGATCATTTTAATCGTAGCGCTGAATTTGATTTTGGTATTAGATTACGTGAATATGGTTATCTCCATTTTAAGCTCAGTACTTTTCTTGAAGAAAATGGTACAGCCTATCTCAATATCGACAATCTTACCGAGGCTTATCAAAAAGCAGTTAAGGCTGCTGGCTTAAAGCAAGATGATCCAGAACTCCGCCTGACTCTCAGTCTTTTCGAAAAATCCTTGGAGAATGTCGAGGGCAAATGGTGGCGCATTGACATAAATGAGGTCATGAGTTCACTTGATAAGACCGATTTTAAACTTGAGAAGAATGACAAAGAAAATATTAGCTCGGCCTACGCCTGTCTTGTTAATGAAATAAAACAAGAACTTAGCCAGACTGACCGTCTCACAAAAATCTATCTCGAACATCCATTTATTAATCTTACCTCTGTAAGTTATGATAAACTCCCAGAAGACTCCCTCAAAGGTAGAATCGAAGACTACGGTAATCTCTACCAGGTCTCATTAGATGCAGATAAACTCTTTGAATTCACTAAGAAACATCAGCAAGCAGCAGAGAATACTAAAATTGTCGAATGTTTGAAGAAAATCGAAAAGTCTTCCACTTCATTTGGCGAAGATGATAAAACAGAAGATACGGAGGATCAGGAACTTACAAAAGCAGATGTTCAAAACTTCGTCTCTCATCTTAAAAATCTGTATCTAGGCGTTGATTTTCTTACGCATCAGTTAAAAGGTGCTTATCTTCAGGTCTCAGAATCCAAGGTTGATTTTACAGGCATCGTTAACTTTAAATATCAAAATTCAGCTCCAGTAGTTGCGCCACGTGATGCCACTTCTATAGGTGATATTATTAAGGGCCTCTTTTCAAATCAAGGCGTAGTAGATGGTAATACCAATCTTGAAGAAGAACTAAAAGAGATATTAAGATCAAAAAAATTTGAGCGAGAACATCCAGATTTAGATTAGTGAAGTTGGTCTAGACTAAGCCTAGATCGCAAAACCTACAAAAATGTTACAATAACAATGTGATTTCAGAAAATCTAAAAGCAAAACTTAAAACTCTGCCCTCTGCTCCTGGCGTTTATTTCCATAAGAATCAAAAAGGCGAGGTGATCTATGTTGGGAAAGCTGCCGTACTGAAAAATCGAGTACGGCAGTATTTTCAAAATACTGAAAAAGATCCCAAAACCGAAGCGCTAGTAGCAGAGATTTTTGATACGGACTGGATCGTGGTTGAGACTGAGATGGACGCTCTCTTTCTTGAATCGGAGATGATCAAGCGCTACATGCCTCAGTGGAATATTCTTCTTCGTGATGATAAGACGGTTAGTTATGTCCGCATCGACATGAATAATCCCGTGCCCTACGTCTCGACTACCAGAAACCCATTAGATGATGGTGCAACTTATATTGGTCCATTTTATGCGAAAAATACCATTATTAAAGCTCTTAGAATCCTACGTAAAATCTTTCCATTTTACGAAAAACCTTATGACGGGAAAAAGACTCTCAACTCTGATTTAGGACTTACGCCGGGGATTGAGATTGGTAAAACAACGCCAAAGGATTACAAAAAGAGTCTGCGCTTCCTTATTCGCTATTTAAATGGCGATCGCGAGAAGCTGATTGTTGATCTTGAAAAACAGATGAAGGCTGCCGCCTCACTCGGCAATTTTGAAGAAGCTGCTAGGCTTCGTGATGAGTATTTTGGACTGAAAGGTTTAAAGCGTAAGATCGTCTTCTCCGACAAAGAATTTCTAGACCTTTCCTCTGATCAGGCCCTCCTGGAGCTAAAACAACTCTTAAATCTCAAAGACCCACCGCGTCGCATTGAGGGCTATGATATCTCCCATATTTCAGGCTCTAATACTGTGGCCAGTATGGTGGTTTTTCAAAATGGTGCCTCTGACCGCACCGCATACCGCAAATTTAAGATTAAAAGTAGCAAGAACGATGACACTGCAAGTATGTATGAAGTGATTTTTCGTCGTCTCAAGCATTCAGAATGGTCTTTTCCCGATCTAATTATCCTTGACGGAGCAGTGCCTCAACTCAGCGCCGTTATTCACCTGCTTGAACAGGCACATATTCCAGTGATTGGTCGTAACAAATCGGGCGACCATACGAGAAACGCTGATGTTAATGTGATAATTCCAGTTCGCCAGTCCGATGGTTCTTATATTTATCAATCGCAACTCTATTCTAATGATTCTCATCTCGCTAAATTAATTGCCCGTATCGATGAAGAATCGCATCGTTTTGCCATAACCTACCATCGTCAACTTCGTAGCAAGCAATTACTCGGACGCTAACTTATGTTATAATTTGGTTATGATAAAAAAACAATTTCTTATTTTTCTATTTCGTTGGTTTGTCTCCTCGGTGATTATGTGGATCTGTATTAATGCCTTTGGTAGTATCGATGCTGGCTATAATAATTTCTGGCTCTACCCAGCTGCCGGCTTAGTGATGTCTCTAGTTAACGCCATCGTTAAACCAATCGCCACCATCTTCAGTCTCCCCCTAATTATTCTTTCTATGGGGCTTTTTACACTAATCCTGAATATCTTAATGATCGCCCTAGTTATCTGGATTGTCCCACATGTCCATATGTCCTCCATCGGAGTTATTCTCTCATGGCTACTTATCAGCGTTATAAACAGTCTTGTTAATTTTCTAGTCCCGTCCTATAATTAATATATGAATATTGGAAATTTCTTAGAAACCGTAACTCTTGTCTCTGCCGTTTTATGTATTTTACTAGTTCTCTTACAGCAACGCGGTGCCTCTCTTGGTGCAGGCTTCGGTGCATCTGGTGAGTTATATACAACTCGTCGAGGTCTAGATCGCTCTATATTTAACGTTACAATTTTCTTCACACTAGTCTTCGTATTTTCAATTTTGGGATTATTATTAATCCCCGCATAACCTAAATTATGAATAAAAATCTCAAAAAGAGTGGGCGCAAAATTTTCAAGAAAATTTCTCTTTTTTCCAAAAGAGTGCATCGTGATGGCCAGGAGCATATTAAAGAAAATCTTATTGATCACATTTCCCACATTAAGGATGTTCGTCTCTATATCCTCGAATGGATCCTTCTTGTTACGGTCATTATCTTACTTTCTATTACTCAGGCCTACTGGTATTTAAATTCCTTTGCCGTCGAGACTTACACGAGTGGCGGTACTTATACTGAGGCCACTCTAGGAAAGATCAATTCTTTTAATCCACTTTTTGCTAGTACTTCGTCCGAGGAAACCCTCTCTCGCCTACTCTTCGCTACTCTAAGCGCCAATGATTATTCTGGCCATACTGGCCTTGGTCTTGCTGAAACTATCCACGCAAATGATGCGGGTGATGTTTGGACCGTGAAACTCCGTGAGGGTTTGAAGTGGTCTGATGACCAGCCAATTACTAACGCCGATGTTCTCTATACTGTTAAAACTATTCAAAGTACTCGTATTAAAACCAGTTTTGCCGCCAAACTTGTTGGCGTTACTGCCGTTGAGAACGAGCAGGGGGAACTAATATTTACGCTTAGCTCGCCTAATGCTTTCTTTGAAGGTTCACTTGATATCCCAATTTTACCCTCTCATCTCCTTGCAGATGTCTCTCCAGAATTATTACTTGAGAATAAGTTCTCTAATCGCCCAGTCACTTCTGGTGCCTTCACGGTTAATGCTACACAGAATATTGGTACCGAAGGTGAGAAAATTGTCTACCTCACAGCCAACTCAAAATATTATAAGTGCGCTCCTATGATCGATAGCTTTTCAATTCACTACTTTAATAATTTAAATGACATCAAGAATGCTATTCGTAGTGGTACCGTCACTGCAACCGCTGACCTACCTTCCAAATTTGCACAAGAATTAAGCATAGGTAATATTAATGAATATCAGAATTCAGTTAATTATGGCGTTTTCGCCTTCTTTAACACCGAAAGTCCCATACTTAAGGATAAAAGCTTAAGGCAGGCTATACGTCTTGGTCTAAACTTTAATAATCTACGCACCGGACTCAGTGGGGAATTACCACTTGATTATCCATTACTTGAGTCGCAGGTCGGTTCAATCACTTTTCCAAGTATTCCAAAGACCGATGTAACCACTGCTAAGGCTGAGATTGAAAGGTTGAAGGTGGCAACCCCAGATCTAGCTTCTGCAAAAATTAATATCGTCACTATTAAGGGTAATGGCTACTTGGAAGAGTTTGCTAATCGTATTGCATCTCAACTAGAGGGGCTTGGTCTCCATGCATCGGTTACTGCTCATGAATCAAATAAAGACTTTACCTTAAATATTCTTAGACCTCGTGCATACGATCTTCTAATTTATGAAATTGGTCTTGGCGCTGATCCAGATGTTCTTGCATACTACCACAGTCTTGAAGCAACTGAGGGTGGGCATAACCTAAGTAATTATAAAAACCAGGTAGTTAACGACCTCTTACTTAGCGCCCGCAGCACTATGGATAGTAATCTTCGCGCCGCCAAATATCAGAAGTTCCTCGAGCGCTGGGTGGAAGATGTGCCAGCCGTCGGCTTGTATCAAACCACCTTACCATACTTCGTAAATCGCAACGTTCGTGCCTTTTCTCAAGAAAATCGCCTCGTTACTTCTACAGATCGCTTCATTGATATTGAGAACTGGGCCACGAAGAAGACGGTTAAGAATCGTACCCCGTAATAAAAAGTCTACCTATTTGGTAGACTTTTTACATGTAGCACCTGTTTGCTCCTTGGGACGCTCCAGGTGAAAAAAAGAACTCCGTAAGGAGTTAATTTTCTATGGTGCACCTGACTAGACTCGAACTAGCACACCCGAAGGCACTACCACCTCAAGGTAGCGTGTATACCAATTTCACCACAGGTGCTTACCTGAATTATATCACAAAATACCCATGAATCAATCCTATATTTATATAAAACTCCTCTAACAGGGGACGAAAAACTAAATGCATAAGACTGTGTAAAACTCAGCTATAAAACATAAATATTATTACAAAAATCTATTGACCATAAAGCTTTTGTTTAATATACTTAAAACAACTTGAGGTCATACAAATCAGGTTAACAAAAACAAAATAAAAAACATAAAAGTAAAGGAAATTTATGTCAAAATATGCAAAAATCGTAGCAACTCTCGGTGTTATCACTGGTTTAGGTATTGCTTCTCTCCCAGTCGCAACCTTCGCTGCCCCAATCGCGCTTGATGGTTCAGTCCCAGCAACCCAGAACGTTGTAGTTCAGCTAACTGTTGGTGACGCTATTGCTGTTTCAGCTGACAACGGTACTGCAAATGGTGGTAACGCAGCTCCAAACCAGGCAAAGAACGCTACATCAAGCATTTCCTACGCAACCAACGCTGCTAACGGTATGATTGTTAGCGTTAAGGATGTCGACGAAGACACCAACATGACTGCTGGCCACGCTGGCACTACCGCTGGTACTCACGTTATCGCTGCTGGTACTACTGGTGCAACCGCTGGTTCAGGTACCTGGAGCGTCAAAGGTGGCCTCCTTACTGCTGATACCGCTATGGTAAAGCAGAGTGAAACCGCTCTCAAAGTTGCCGAAACTACTGGTCCTGTTAATACTTCTCTTAACATGACTTACAACATCGCAACTGGTGGTGCTCAGCTTCCTGGTACCTACCAAGACACTATCGTCTACACTGTTGCCGCTAAATAATTAAGCATAAGAATAGACAAACCTAAAATAGCCGCAAAAAAGCGGCTATTTTTTCTGTTACTGGACTTCAGATCAGGGAATCAAAAGTCTAAAATATATACTCAAGGATTATTAAAAATTAACCATAATCATTATTAAAATGATTGACATATATATCATGCTTAAGCTATAATATAAGCACAAAAGGTTATATCAATAAAATAAAAAAGGAGACTTATGTCCAAGATTAAGAGTGTCGTACTAGGATTAGGTTTAACCACCGCCCTCGGTATCGCTTCGCTTCCAGTAGCAACTTTCGCTGCAACCAGTAGCCAAAGTGTTGCCGTTAAGGTAAATGTTAGTTCTGTCATTGCACTTTCAGCTGACAATCTTTCAACTGAAGTCACTATGACTCCAAGCGCCCTCGACACTACTACTCTAAAAACCAAATTAACCGTCGCTACCAACAGTAAAAATGGTTACAAGCTTACCGTTAAGGATGCCGATACTACTACTGCGATGACTTCTGGTGATACTACCGAAACTATCCCAGCTCAGGCGGGTAATCTCGTTGCCGGCACTGCAGGATGGAACCTCTCTGGTGGAGATCTTACCAAAGTCGCAATCGCCACAACCGACCAGGTGGTTAAGACCAACCCAAATACTGCACACACTGGTATTCAGGAAGATATCCAGATGACCTACGGCGTCGCAACTGGTACCGCACAGGCTCAAGGTACCTATATGGATACGATCGTCTATACCGCAACCACTCTCTAATTTGTGACCTCGGATTAGAAGTCAAAAGCCGTCCGAATCAGGGCGGTTTTTGCTTGTCATTTTGATTTTGCTTGTGTATAATATTACAAAGATAAAAAGGAGGTTAATGACTAAAAAACATAATATTTTAATAGGGATTTTTGCGTGTGCGCTATTCTCAGTCTGTGCGCTTCTGCTTTCCTCGAACCAAACTTTTGCAGTTGAGCGCCAGAAGACATTCTTGCAGGTCTCTCCGTCAAAGCAGCAGCTCGGCGGTCTAGAGCCAGGCGAGGTAAGGGAAGGGAGCTTCAAGGTTCAAAATATCGGAACCGGTGGTTTTGATTTTAAAGTTTATGCTTCTTCCTATGAGGTTAAAGGTGAGAACTACGATCCAGTCTTCGATGGCTCTAAAGATGGACTCAAAATCGCTAACTGGTTTACTTTTAGTCAGGATACTGGCCATCTCGAATCGGACACTGAGGTGACCATTAATTATACAATCCGTGTTCCAAAAAATACTCCAGGTGGCGGTCAGTATGGCGCTATTATGGTTGAAACTGTAAAAGAAAACGACGATAAGTCAAATATCCAGGCTATCTCACGCGTCGGAATGGTAATCTATTCACATGTTAATGGCGAAATCAATCGTTGTACCAGAATTCTAGAGAATAAGCTTCCATCATTCCTTGGCGAAACCCGTGTTGAGAACTGTGGTAACGTTGATGCCGAGCTTACTGTTAATATCAAGGTTTTTCCATTTTTCTCAAACGAAGAGATCTATACTAATGAAGAAAAACCAACTACTCTAAACACCCTTCCGGCTACAAAGCGCTACCATAAAGAACTCTGGACTAATTCTCCGGCCATTGGTATCTTCAATGTTGAACAAGTCATCAAATATGGTTCGGAAACCAAAACTGAGCGCAAACTCGTCATTGTTTGTCCAGTCTGGCTCATTGTTCTTATCGTTCTCTTCATTCTCTCAGTCATCTTCTGGCTTGTTTCAAGAAATCGCGAGCGTAAAACCAATTCACGTGCTTAATATTAATAGGAAATCCGGGATAAAATATGTCACTCAAATCTAAAATTGCTTCAGCTCAAAAGAATCACGCTAATTTCTTAATTAAAGCTGTATCCGCACTTCTTCTTACTGTCGGGGTCGTTACTGGTACCGTATTTTATCCCAAGACTCCAACTGTTCATGCTGAAGAGGCTGAGAAGCCAGCTATGCGAATTCAGATCTCTCCTGTTGAAAATCGTGTCACTCTTAATGCTAATGAAACTAATGAGTATACGTTTAATGTTGACAACACTGGTTCTGAAGGTTACAGCTTTAAAGTCTATGCAAATCCATATTCTGTTTTAAACGAACAGTATAGCCCAAGTTTCTCAAATCAAAACGCACATACACAGGTTAGTCGTTGGATTACTTTTAAGAATGACGCCGGTGAATATGGCCAAGAAGCTACATATTCTGTAGAGGCGGGCCAGCGTAAAGAGGTAACTTATAAAATTACTGTTCCATCAGACATTCCTGGCGGTGGTCAGTATGCCATTGTCTTCGTTGAGGCCATCCCTAAAGACGATAATAGCGGTGGCATCCGTACCGTCTCCCGATTAGGCTTACGTGTCTTCGGGCGTACTAACGGTGAGACTAAAGAATCTGCCGAGATCCTGAATCATAATATGGATAGTTTCTATATGTCAGGGAAGATTAAGACTAGCGGCACGGTGAAAAACTCAGGAAACGCCGACTTTAATGCGATCTTCAAGTTTAAGGTAGAAAAGATCTTTGGTGGTGTCGTTTATGAGGATAGTAAAGGTTATGACGTCCTACCAGATACTACTCGTAATATTGAGCTTACTTGGGAGGAAACTCCAGCTTTTGGCATCTATCGCATTACCTCAACCCTAAATGCTTTAGATCAGTCAAGAAGTACAACTAAAATCGTATTAATTATCCCAGTCTTTATGATC
>CAUSFJ010000003.1:0-13987 GCA_963531135.1 uncultured Candidatus Saccharibacteria bacterium
ATAAGAGAACAGAATTTTATAATGGCTGGCCTGATATTGAGGGTTGTAATTTGAGGCAGCGAATTTTGAAACGAGATTTTGGCGAAACAGTAAAGGTCGATGAAAAATGCAATGTGGTGGCTGGAAAGTTTTATGAGCCCTACACTGGCGAAGAGATGGAGTTTCATTCAAGACAAGAGATTTCAAAACAGGTACAGATAGATCATGTGGTGGCGTTGTCGGATGCTTGGCAAAAAGGAGCACAATATAAATCTGCCGAGGAGAGACTAAAGATTGCGACGGACCCTCTAAATCTCATTGCAGTACAGGCGGCTGCAAACCAACAAAAATCAGATGGAGACGCGGCAACATGGCTGCCGAAGAATAAAAGTTTTCGTTGTCAATATGTGGCAAGACAGATTTCAGTGAAGTATAAATATGCACTATGGGTAACTGAGGCGGAAAAAGAAGCAATGTCGCAAATTCTTGCGGGCTGTCCTAAGCAGAGAACGTACTAACAATGACCGTGCCAGTATTAAGAAGTATTGTCTTTTTGAACAAAATGGTGTATAATCTATATATCACCATGACCGGACTAGCCTAAGGTTCTTGCACCGAACGCGAATTCCGGTTATTTTTTCTCTATTTGATTCTTTATCGTTTTTATTGGTAGAATGTCGGCTACAAAAGGTTTTAATAGTTTTGAATATCTTTCAGTTGGAGTGATTATCTTTCTTAGTTTGTTATTCTTACTTAAATATTGTATTAAACATGCAAAATCACCATCTGAAGTTACAATAATCGCCTGGTCATACCTATCATATTCTATAGCTGAGGCATGCAGTACAAGTTCTGCATCAACATTACCTTTCATCGTTCGATTACCTTTTTCGTCCTCAAATATAACCGTTGGTTTAAAAATTAATATATAACCATGGGTTTGTAAAGTTGAATAAAGCATAGTATTGCGGGGGTCATATCCGATAAAGAGGAATACCTTTTCGACATCGAATTTATTACGTAAATATTTACGCAATTTGCCATAGTCTAAATTTATATCTTGGGCCTTTGTACCGAGATATAAATTATTACCGTCGATGAATGCATAATTTTTACTTGCCATTTGTTCTATTATACTGCGTGGATGAATATTAGATTGTGCCATTTTTCCATTAAATCATCTTACTATTAACTCTACTTAGTTTTTGGTCAAGCTAAAGTTTACCTTAATTTATGCTAGAATTTTAAATAATTTGTTATGAAAATTTATTCATATTCTAGCTCTGCTAATTATACGCACATACATATGTATGTATTTTTCTTTTCTTTTGCTGAAGAAATAAAAGAACACGGATTCGAAGATTCAAACTATAAGCTTGATGTAGGTATTGATGGGAATGTGGCAAAATGGATATTCAATACACCTGAGAAAAGAATTTCAAACATTTTTAAATCTATAATGCAGGATTACGCATTTAATGACAAAGAGATAAAAATGGCCATATCAAAGATTGAACAAAAGAACGGCTTTATATCAAAAATCAAAGATATGGATTTACTGCGAAATGAAATTGCTAAGGTTGATTTTACGAAGAAAAAGCCTGAGCCTACCGACGATTCAATGGAATCTCCAGCGATCGACTTCTATAAGCTAGCCTAGACTTAGCGGATCCATCGGTTCATGGTATAATCTACAGAGATAGATAATATTTGGAGAACTGCTTTGAATCTAAAAATTGGAATTGTGGGATTGCCGAATGTGGGAAAATCGACACTATTTAACGCATTAACAAATGCGCATGCTTTGGCCGCAAATTACCCCTTTGCAACAATTGAGCCGAATGTCGGAATTGTGTCAGTGCCAGACGAACGATTAGATGTTCTAGAAAAAATGTATGCAGCTGAGAAAAAGATTCCAGCAACCGTGGAATTTGTGGATATTGCAGGACTAGTCGAAGGAGCGTCAAAGGGCGAAGGGTTAGGCAATAAATTCCTAGCACATATTCGCGAATGTCAGATTATTTGTCACGTGGTGCGTGTTTTTAAAAATGACGATATTATGCACGTTTCTGCTAACGCAAACACTCCGGCACCAGTTGACCCAAAGGCGGATATTGGAATTATTCAAACCGAGCTGGAGCTTGCGGATTTTGAGACGCGTGAGAAAGTCGAGGCTAAGCGTAAGAAGAATAAAGATGCAGCCGAAGAAAAAATTCCATATCTTACAGAGAAGCCAGTAATCTACATGTTCAATGTCGATGAGACAGAACTGACAAATGAGTCCTTAAAAAATGAACTTAGAGAACTTGTTGCTCCAGCTCGCGCAGTTTTTGTGAATGCAAAACTCGAGGAAGAAATGACTGACATGAGTTTGCCAGAGAAAATGGAATTTCTTGAGAGCTATGGCGTGGAAGAAGACGCGCTTGGTGAGCTCGTAAAAGCGGCCTATGACACTCTGGGACTTCAGTCCTTCTTGACCGCGGGTAAAAAAGAAGTACGCGCCTGGACAATCAAGAAAGGAGCAACTGCACCAGAAGCGGCAGGTACGATCCATACCGATTTTGAGCGTGGTTTTATTGCCGCAGAGGTGATGAAATACGATGATTTAGTGAATCTTGGCAGTGAAGCAGCGGTGAAAGCAGCTGGAAAATTAGCGACAGTTGGCAAAACCTATATCATGCAAGATGGTGATATTGTAGAATTTCGCTTTAATGTTTCAAAGTAAATTTTAACCTCTTCAGGGTGATTGATTACCTGTTATAATCAGGGTATGATTTTAGGCATTGATGAAGTTGGACGGGGACCATATGCAGGGCCACTAGTAATTGGTGCCTGTATTTTGCCGGATGCCGAAAAAATTGAAGAGGAACCCGAAAAATATCATTGGATATCAGAACTTACCGACTCCAAAAAACTAACAGCTAAAAAACGTGAAGCTTTGTATACAAAAATCAAGGAGGGGGCCGTGGCGACTGCGACAGGTTGGGTCTCTGCAAATGAGATTGACGAGATTGGACTTTCTGAAAGTTTAAGATTGGCTTGCCGAAAAGCGGTGAAACAGATCCAAGAGACCCGAATACCTTTTTCTGAGATCATTATTGACGGAACAATAAATTTCTTAGGCGGAACACCGCTAGAAAAATATGTTTCTACATTACCAAAGGGTGACCTCTTAATTAAGGAAATCTCGGCAGCCAGCATCTTAGCAAAGGTAGAGCGGGACCGATATATGGCAGAATTGGCAGAAAAATATCCTGAATACGGGTTTGAGAAACACGTGGGCTATGGAACAGCAGCGCATCAAAAAGCAATGGAAGAGTTTGGTTTGACGCCAGAACATCGCCGTTCATTTCGACCAGTACGTGAAATTATGTCTAAACAACCTGGGGCCAAAGAAGGCGAAGAGCAGCAAAAAGTTAGGAAGGCGGGCGCGAAAAATGGAGGTGCGACATCGAGAGAACTCGGCAATCTTGGTGAAGAAAAGATAGCGGAGTTTTTGGCTTCAAAAGGACATGAGATTATTGCTAGAAATTTTAAAACAAAATATTTTGAAATCGACATTATCTCAAAACTAGATAATTCCCTATTTTTTACAGAGGTGAAATATCGCAAGACCACAGATATTGGGGAGCCTATTGAGTTCGTCGACAAGAGAAAGCAAGAACAGGTGCGGTTTGCGGCAGAAAGTTATTTGGCAATGCATCCAGAATTTAAAGATTTTACAGCCAAGCTTGCGGTGGCAGGAGTAAGTGGTAAGGATTTTCAGGTTGAAGATTGGATAATTATTGAATAATCATCTTATAGAAAAGGTAGCGACCGGATTTAGTCGATACAAGTCATAGATAAAAAAATAAACCTCGATTGAGGTTTATTTTGAATTTTCTAGTCTTACTCAGCTGCGACTTCTTCGGTCTTTTCAGCTTCAACAGGTGCTTCAGCTGGAGCTTCAACAGCTACATCTTCTTTGAGGGTGTTAACTGCAACACGGTCAAAGTCCTTAGCAACGAGACGGGCAGATTTACCAGAACGATTGCGGAGGTATGAAAGATTGTTGCGGCGAACCTTAGCACGCTTAACAATTTCAACTTTTTCAACTAATGGGCTGTGCATTAAGAAAGATTTCTCAACGCCAATACCGGAAGCAATTTTGCGCACAACGATGCGTGCAGTGTGAGACTCTTTACGGTCTACACGGATTACGACACCTTCGAAAACCTGAAGACGGAACTTTTCGCCTTCTTTAATTTTCTGAGTTACCTTAACGGTATCACCAGAGCGAACATCAACGATGGCTTTCTTTTTCTGGGCGTCACCAATTTTTTTCAACACTAGAAAACTCATATTTTACCTTTTATTACTTAAAACTTGACCTATTTTAACATAGTTTTATGGAAAATGGAAGAGGTGAGACGATTAACTAGAAAACAGTAGTATCAAAACCAGCCTGGGGATTATTATCCTTGAAAGTTTGGCAAGAGTATTTCATATTAGGGTCGGATTCATATTTGTTGAGAACCGTAACAGCCGTCTTCATTTCCTCCGAAACATTTTTACATTCGATCACACCCATGCCATTAGCGGCATAAACACCAACAAATTGCCAGGCGCCGCTTGGGAGCTTTCGACTATAGACATTGGTCTGGGCAGCCATACCATGGTCAACATAGCGAGGCATAGCGAGACCATTTGGATCAACTACCTTCTCCATCTTTGAGACATTGAGTTTTGCAATAACCTTTGTGCCATCCTCGTTTGTGACGATGCGACCTCCAGTAATACGATAATCGTCGCCGACAATAGTAGTGAGCTGAGCAAAATTAATATTTAGATCGTTCCATTTAACGATCTGCTTCTCGGCCTTTTGTTCTTTTTTCTCCTCGGTTTTTGCCTCGTCCTGATCTTTGGTGTCGACTACTTTAGTTTTGGTTGCTGACTCATACTCAGCAATGACGGTCTTACTTTCGGTTAATTCTTTTTGGTATTGTTTGACTAAATTAGTTCCCTCGTCGATTTTCTGATTGCTATAAAAATAGAGGAAGCTGGCAACAAGAAGGAAGACGACAGATAGAATAGAAGTGACAATACCAATGATTTTCCAGGGGTTGCTTGGCTTTTTTAAATCCTTCGTATTATCGTAGCTAGAAGTATCAAAACCGGATTCTTCAGCAAGCTGATCGACATAACCGGCGGGAGTAGCTGGCTCGGTTTGAGTAAATTGTTGATCTTGACTATATTGTTCGTTTTGGTCCATTTTTTACCTCTTATTTATATCACCCTTGATATTTCATCTAATGTAGTTTCGCCGCGTAAGCAGGCTAAAATGCCTTTCTGCTCAAGTGTGATGAGACCAGCTTTTCTGGCGGTTTTCTCGATGGCGTCTGTATTAATATCTTCAACGTCGCCACGGATATATTTCTGAATTTCCTCAGAAACAGTGAGCTGTTCCATAATCACCTTACGACCTTTATAACCGAATGGATCGTCGAGACCAGACGGAACAGCTTCGAAGAGGGTGAAGTTATTCGGATCAAGGTTAAAACCGAGTTGGTCGTAAATCACCTCTTCAGGAAGACCTTCAAGCTTTGAAAGAACGAATTGACGGGTGGTCTCATCTGGAGTAAACTCACGTTTATTTTCAGAAAGACTACGCACGAGACGCTGAGCCATCACCATGCGAATCGAGCTAGAGAAAATTGGGTTGGTACCAATCAGGTCGATCATACGAGAGAAAGCAGCGGCGGTGGAATTGGCGTGGAAGGAACTTAAGACAAGGTGGCCAGTGATAGAGGCCTGAATTGCAGTCTTGGCAGTATCACCATCACGAATCTCACCAACCATCACAACATCAGGATCGAGACGAAGAATGGAGCGCAGACCGTCGGCAAAGGAGCCGCCCTCTGTAGTATTGACGGGGATTTGAGAAATGCCAGAAATGCCATATTCGATTGGATCCTCGAGAGTGATAATCTTACGGTCGGTGGTATTTAAGGCATTAATCATCGAATATAGAGTAGTCGACTTACCAGAACCAGTAGGACCAACCATGAGAACGAGGCCGCGAGGATGTGAAATCACTTCATTAATCTCAGAAAGCTCGTGTTCAGAGAGACCAAGAAGATTGAGATTAAGGAGCGATTCATCGAAGTTGAAGAGACGCATGACGGCATCCTGGCCATACATGGTTGGAACAGTTTCGACACGGATATTCAAGAGATGAGAGGAGCCGTCACGAAAAATATCTTTTTGCATGTGGCCAGACTGCGGGGTCTTGGCGGCGGAAGAAATACCAGCGCGAGAACCAAGCTCACCCATGAAAACACGGTAGCGATCACGCTCAAGATTGGCAACTGGATGTAAGATACCGTCGACACGCATACGAATGCGAATAGATTCACGCAGATTTTCGATATGGATATCGGAGGCGCCGAGCTTGTCTGCCTGATCGAGAAGGAAGTCAAAAACTTTATCGGTACCGACGGAGTTAAGGGTTTGAGAGACCGAAGCAAGAGTTTCGGAATCACCATCGCTAGCAATGCGGATGTCGTCATAATGAATCTGCCTCGGTGGATCATAGCGGAGCATGAGAACTTGATAGGCGCTGTTTGAAATGAGGAAGAAATCAATACCATCGCCGTTAATATTGAATTTCTCACTAAACTCCTTGATAGTACTGCGGGGAGTTTGGCTGGTGACCATAAATTGGTACGGAAGGCCGTTACCACCTTTTTGGAGAGGAAGGATGTAGTCGCTATGCATTCTTTGGATATCGATGATGCCAAAAAGTAGCGGCAGAGTTTCCTCGATGGGGCGGGTATCAAGATAGGGGAGGCCGAGGGTCATGGCACGCGAAGAGGCGGCCTGCTCTTCGTTTGACCGACGTTGCTCCTGAATTTGTTGCTCGTTCATTGAGTGTATTATAACATAAGCGAGATGAATGAGGAGGTGAGGAATTATAAAAAATGGGGGACTTATTCGACCCTGGATGGGGATTAATATTAGATTTTAAATTGGAGAGTTATTTTTGTTGAAACCAGGGGAGGCAGCGATTAACTTTTTTGCAATATTCTAAATAAGATTCACCGTAGAGTTTGGCAAGCCATTTCTCTTCTGTATATTTCATAAGGATAGTGAGATAGAGCCAGAAGATAAGAAAAAGCGTGAGGGCAAGGTACGGGTTTTCGTAGAGAAAAAGAGCGCCAGTGCAGATAAAAAGCCAGGCGGAATAGATTGGGTTGCGGACAACGGAGTAGACGCCATGAGTAACAAGAGTGTTTTCTTTAATTGATCTAGTGATTTTGGCTTTGATAGCGAGAAAGTAAATGAGGAGCCCAGATAAGATAAACAGTAGTCCGACGACAAATAATAATATTTCGAGAAAGGCAGAAGTGGGGTGCGGGAGATGAAGATGGGTCGCGTCAGCATAGATCGAGAGGCCGCTTAGTAAGACAATACTGATGACATAGGCGGGACCAACTCCCATGATTGGTAAGTGGGGTTTTGTTTTAGTTACGGAGTCTTTTGTCATAATGAACCTTCTTTTGATAGTGGTTTTTCTATTTAAGGTCATTATAACGCCAAAAAATGATATGATGAAGTCATGAAATTATATCTTGTTCGGCACGGAGAAACTAGTTGGAATATTGGGCGAAAGGTGCAGGGCCAGACGGATATTCCGCTGAACGAGACGGGGGTGCGACAAGCCGAAAAGGTGCGAGAGGAATTGAAGAATGAGGTTTTTGATGTCTGTTATTGTTCCCCACTCATGAGGGCGAGGCGGACGGCGGAAATTGCGACGGATGGTCGGTTTGAGATCGTGATCGATGAGAATTTAAAAGAGCGGGGGTTTGGGGAGCTGGAGGGGACGGATTCGGCAGACTGGGAGATTGATGGTTTTAGCCGAGTGTTGAATACGAATGAATTTGGAATTGAGCCAGTGCGGGATGTTTTGGCGCGTGCTAAAAAATTTCTGGAGCGAGTGAAGGCGGAAAATTCTGATGAGGCGAAGATTTTGGTGGTGGGGCATGGGACGCTACTGAAGATGCTGCATTATAACATTGTCGGGTATGACGATGAGACGGACTTTCGCGAGTTCTATATGGAGAATGGCGAGATCGTGGAGTATGAGGTATAGGGGTGACAAATAAGGTATAATGCTGATATGGAAGATGTCAAAGCGGCAGTAATAAAATTCACAGAAGAGAGAGACTGGGGCCAATTTCATTCCCCAGCCAACTTAGCAAAATCAATTGCAATTGAATCTGGTGAACTTCTTGAGTGTTTTCAGTGGAATGATGATTACAATAAGGATAATGTTTGTAATGAGCTAGCTGATGTAGTAAATTACGCAATACTTTTAGCTAATAAGCTTGACGTTAATCTTGAAGAGATTGTGATGAAGAAACTAAAAGAAAACGCTATAAAATACCCCATACATAAAGCCAAGAGCAATAGTAAGAAATATACGGAATTATAAGATGCCAAGAAAATCCTTTCAAATCAAAAATTATTCTTTTGACCAAAACACGATTAGCAACTTGGCTACAGCAGATCATTTGGAAGAAAACTGGCCAGTGGTATACCAGATTTATAATAATCAACAGATTTACATTGGCGAAACTACAAACCTTAAAAACCGCATGAACCAACACCTTGCAAATGCTGAAAAATCAAGTTTAAAACACGGTTCCTTAAAAGTAGTTTTTGATGAAACGTTTAATAAAAGCGCAGCGCTTGATTTAGAATCTTACTTAATCCAGTATTTTAGTGGAGACGGAAAATTTAGGGTACTAAATCGAAATGATGGAATGTGTGATCGTGATTACTATGGCAGAGAAAACTACCGTAAAACTTTTGAAGAAATCTGGAATAGGCTACGCGAATTAAAAATAGCTGACAAGACCATTTCTGAAATTAACAACTCTGAATTATTTAAATTTTCACCGTACAAGAACCTAAACTTTGAACAGCTAAATGTGGTGACCGAAATAGTTCAAAATATTGATGAGGCGATTACTAGCAACGCAAAAAGTCTTTCAGTTATAGACGGCGATGCGGGGACCGGCAAAACGATTGTCATTATGTATCTTGCAAAATTACTGGCCGACCTTCAATCATTCGACAATAAAAATGATGATATTGATGATGAATCCAATTTTAATATCTTCTTTGAGCTCGAAAATATTAATCAAAAATTTAAGAATAAAAGTATTGCCTTGGTGATTCCACAACCATCACTCTGCGGAAGGATTCGGAAGATTTTCGACAAGATTGATCTTGGTGACGCTGATATTAAGATTTTTTCACCAATTCAATTTGGTAAAAGTAACGATGACTTTGATATTACACTAGTAGACGAGGCCCACCTTCTAAAGGTTGGTGTGACTGGAACATTGGGCAAGCAAGTTCATGAAATAGACCAGAAAATATTTGGCAATACCGACATACACTCGGAACTAGAGTGGATTATGGCAAAATCCAAAAATGTTGTTATGGTTTTTAGCGATCAGCAGCGAATTCGCCCAGCTAATATTAGCAAGAGTGATATTTTAAAATATTCCGACGAATACAATATGCGCGAATACTGGCTCAAAACTCAGATGCGCTCGCTTGGTGGCAAAAAGTACATAGACTACATTCATGATATTTTATCTAATGATCTTAGGCCAACACAAAAGGAAATCTTTAAGGATTTTGAAGCTAAAATATTTACCAATATTCAGGATTTTGTCGCTGCGATGCAAAAGAGAGAATCCGAATATGGGCTTTCACGCATGGTTGCGGGCTTTGCTTGGAAGTGGAGTTCCAAAGAAGATAAACGTGAATATGATATCAGAATTGATGGTATGGAATTTCGTTGGAATAGTACTCAAAACAACTGGATTGGCTCAAAAAATGCTCCAGAAGAGGTCGGTAGTATTTATACAGTGCAGGGTGATGATTTGAATTATGTGGGAATTATTATTGGAAACGACCTGTTATATCGTAATGGAAAACTAATTTTTAATCGTGAAGCCTGTGCAGACTCTGGTGCCATGAAGAGAAGTCAGCGCCAAGTTGCGAACAATGAACAGATTAGCGAAGACGATATGCTCGAACAGATCCTAAGGACATACCGCATTCTAATGAATCGTGCCGTAAAAGGCGTCTATATTTACGCATGCGATGAAGAACTAAGCAAGTATTTAGCAAATTATTTTGATAAAATATAGTCTAATATTGACTGAAGCTAATAATTATCAGACATCGAATAAAGCCAAAAAGCTGCAGTCGAAACTGAACACACTGCGACCAAAGAGGAAGTAGAGGATATAGAATTTGAAACTAAAACAGTAGATGATAATACTATTGAATATGGTCAAACTATAGTCAAAGCAAAAGGGACACGTGGCGAGAAAACCTATACCTACAATATTACATATAGGGGCGATAAGGAAATTTCGAGAAAACTTATGAAAGAAGAGATCACTAAGCAGCCTATTGCCAGAATAATTGCAAGAGAAATGAGGGCTGTCTGGCATTGTGTAGATGCGACATCATACAATAAAACCCATATGATGGCAATAAATGCACAAGTAGTACTAGAGAAGTTAGATATGTTTCCGACCCCCAATCGCGCATTCTTGATCCGTCGTATTATCCAGGAAGATCCGGACATTCGTGGGATAATAGTAGATAGTGTGATTTTTATGATTACTGAGTTATAACTTAAGAGCCAATATGACCAATTTTTATTTAATGAGGAGAGTAGGCATTATTGTCTGACTTTACGTGGTTATAAACTGGCACCTGGAGCACTCTGAATACATAGGTTAACTATGTATAATACCTAAAAAGAATATTCTTTAGTTGACACGTATATTTTAAAATACGCATACAGAAAACTGTAAATCAAACTTTTAAACATGCAAGCACTTATATGGGACCAAAAATACATAATGATAACGACAATACATATGACAAAAGAACGTCAAATATCAATAATAAAAATTAAATCCATATCTGATGATATAATATAGTATATGGGCAGCCCAAACGAGACTACTAAAGTTTACCTAGAGAAATATCTTAAAGACTTCGGTAAACAATCAACCGTCTATAATGCTATCGTTGAAGCTATAACTAATTCTATCGATTCTATTGAGACAAAACGAAAAATCGAAAAGAATCATAAAGGTAAAATAAACATTAATATTACCAGAAAGAAACAACTTCCTTTCTCTACTGAGGAAGAGTTGAGTTCCGAGATAGAAAAAATAGAGATCAGCGATAACGGTGTTGGATTTACAGAGGAAAATCGAAACTCTTTCAATACGCTCTATAGCCCGCATAAGCAAAGTAACGGAGGCAAGGGGCTCGGAAGAATGTTCTATATTAAATTTTTCAATGATGTCACTATAGAAAGTACATTCTTTGAAAAATCTTTAAAGACACGATTTTTTAAATTCGGGAAAAAATATGATATCGTCGAAAACGAACAGATAAAAGAGTCTGACAACAAAATGACTACTGGAGCAAAAATAACACTAGCAAATTATTGTGGCCCCACAAAAAAATTCAATGACCCCACCGATACATTTGCTCATAGAATATTGGAGAGGATATTAAATTATTTTGTCAAAGATAATTATGAATGTCCAGAAATCACTTTAACTGACGGGAATAATAAAATAGTTCTGAATGATCAAATTGGCGACAATCAACAATGTAAAATTAGCCTAATAGGTGATGGAGCTATTAATATAATATACAATGAAGACAAAGCAGAGACATTTGGATTCAAGGTTTTTAAATTACATAGGGTTCATACCCAGATAAGTAGAATTATGCTCACGGCAAATAATAAAGTCGTTACAGATGCAAAATTAGAGGACTATATCCCAGAGTTTGCAGAAGATTTTGAAGAACAAGTTGATGATAAAAATCAAAAATTTATCTTGCGATATTATGTTTACGGAGATTATCTAGATAGAAATGTTAATAATGAAAGAACGGATTTTTATTTCGCCGATTTACCAAGCCTCGAGTATCCCATAGGTAAACACGATATTGAGTTGAAAATTGCCCAAGAAGCAAAACAGAAAATGGAGAAAGAGATTACGACAAGATTTGAAAAGAAAAAAGAAGCATTTAGACAATATGTAGAACAAAATGTTTGGTACAAAAATTATTTGGGCAAAATTAATTTTGACAAGGTCAAAATTAATCCAACAGAAAAAGATATAGAAGCAGAACTACATCGAGCAAAATACGAAACCGACTTAGAGCGACAAAATCGCGCTAAAAATATTCTCGATACCATAGATATTAAAGGGGAAAATCTTACACAAGAAATTGAAAAAATAACAGCAGATTTAAGTGCAACCGATAAAAGTAATTTAGCTCAATATATGGTTTTTAGAAAAGCCGCGCTGAATCTATTTGAAAAAGCACTGCAATGGAACAATTCGGAAGAATATGAAAAAGAAAAAATACTGCACAATATAATTTTTCCAACTAAGAGAAACTCAACAAACACGTTAGAAGATGAACATAATCTCTGGATTATTAATGAATCACTTAATTTTACAGAGTACCTAAGTTCTGACAATAAAAACTTCACAACAAGCGATGATCGTCCAGATATTACTGCATTTCATTATCCGATTTCATATAGAGATGGGGATAGTTCGAGTAATCCAATAACAATCTTTGAATTCAAAAGACCGGGTAGAATAGATTTTATTAATGCATCAAATAAAGAAGATCCTATTGAACAAATAGCTAGATACGCCATCCAGTTCAGGCGCGGCCAATTAAAACAGCCCAATGGATTCAGTATTAATGTCGCTGAAACAACCCCATTCTACGGCTATGTAATAGCAAGTGCGGATAATGCAGTAAAAAAATGGCTACTTGAGGAAAAAAATATGACAATGACACCAGATGGCGAGGGGTGGTTTCTAAATAGAGATAACACCAATCTTAGAATTGAGTTCATAACATGGGAAAAACTACTCAAGGATGCAAAGATTAGGCACAATAAATTCTTTGAAAAATTAGGATTAAAGACCTAGAATAACACATCCTTTATGTCACAACTAAAAAAGATGAGATTAATATAATAAAACGCTATGTATTTACGAAAATTAATCTCGGCGAGCCATATCCGTCAAGTTACCACAAGGAATAATACTACTCACGGTAAGATATTTTCTACTATTCCGCCACTTAACCAAAATGTCTGTTTGTGGGAATTATATGATATCGACTAGAAAAACTCGATCTTTCTAGTAAATACTATATTAAAACTCGCTGCCACAACAAAATTTTACAGATGCACACAAAAAAATAACATTCATATACATGTATATTATGGACCAACTCTACGAGAATTTTGGCCGCATTAGTAAGAAAAATACGACTTCTCGGCGTCCATAGACGATATAACAGAATATATTGAGAAGAAAATGTAAGAGTTAACCATCGAAAAACACGAGTTACTCTGTCAGAAAAATATAGTAACAAAAAAATGACGATCTAGCCAAAAAAGAATACTAGCCTCGATAATGAATCGACAAAAGCTATCAAAGGTAAATTTAAAATTAATGTAGCAGATTTACAAAACGAGATTACAAATATAGACGAAAGAATTAAGCAAATTGGAGTCAAAATCAAGAATTATGAAAAATTGTGCATAACCATCAAAATATTTTCAAACTCGTTAAATTTACTAATTAACATACTAGAGAAAAAAATAGCTTCGTCGAAAAGGACATTTAAGTACAAAACATCGTTTTGAATCTATAATTAACCGATAAAAATGGTGATTCATAGATATAAATCACCATTAATTTTCATCTTCGATTTTACGTTTCCTACAGGGTCTCCTGTTGGTGAGCCGGGTGGGACTCGAACCCACGACACCAAGCTTAAGAGGCTCGTGCTCTAACCAGCTGAGCTACCGGCCCGACTCATTCGTTATTTTATCATTTTTTACGCAATTCGTCCAGTAGGAAAATAAAATTTCGCT
>CAUSFJ010000004.1:0-12706 GCA_963531135.1 uncultured Candidatus Saccharibacteria bacterium
CTCCCCTGGTTTCAAGTTCATCAAGTCCAAGATGTTGGTTTGTCACGCTATCGGGGTGGTTTTGATCGCATCTTTGCTTTCATCTCGCTTGTTATTCTCGCCCCTATCTTTGAAGAGCTCATCTTCCGCGGTTGGCTCTATGGCAAAATCCGAAAAAAAGTTAGTCTTGTCCCGGCCATCTTAATCGTTTCTATTCTTTTTGGTGTCATGCATGGTCAGTGGAATGTTGGAGTCAACGTTTTTGCTCTCAGCCTATTTCTCTGTGGACTCCGTGAATTCACCGGCACTATTTACGCCAGTATTCTCTTGCATATGATAAAAAATGGTCTTGCCTTTTATTTTATGTATGTCCTAGGCTTCTAGTTCTTTAAAAATATCTTCTTCTAATAAAAAATAACGCCCTCTGCGTTATTTTTTTTAAAAGTAGAATTAGGAAATAGCTAGGATTTCACCCTCATTACCATTTGGCAATGTGTATTTATCACCAACTTTTTTACCCATTAAGGCCTTACCAATTGGTGAAATATCCGAGATCCTACCATTGAGCGGATCAGCTTCCACTTCACCGACAACAGTATACTCATGTTCTTTGCCTAGAATTTTGATTTTTACTTTTGCCCCCACAGCTACCTTTTCAAAGCTTCCAGCCTCAATAATTTTGGCACTCTTTAAAATATCTTCAATTTCCAAAATTCTTGTCTCGATCTGTCGCTGTTCATCACGAGCGTCTGTATACTCTTGATTTTCTTTTAAGTCACCAAACGACCTAGCGTAAGCTAAGCGATCAGCAACCACAGGACGTTCGGCAATTAATCTCTTTAGCTCTTTTTCAAGTTCTGCCTTACCGTCTTTAGTCAAGTTTACTATTTTTTTCATGCTTAATAAAATACACGTAAGTATTATAAAAGTCAAGCTCTATGCTATAATCAACCCATTGATATTTAAGAGAAAGGTGAGAAAAAATGAAATTAAGTCAATCTTTTATCAAAACCTTCCGCGAAGTAGGAAAGGAAGAGACTGCCCGCAACGCTCAGTTGCTGATTCGCGCAGGTTATATTCATAAAGAAATGGCAGGAGTTTACGATTTTCTCCCCTTAGGTCTCATTACCTTAAATAAAATTCAAAATATTATTCGTGAAGAATTAAATAACTTAGGCTGTCAAGAGTTTCAAATGACCGCCTTGCAAAACCCTGAACCATGGGTTAAAACAAAGCGTTGGAGCGATCAAGTCATTGACGTCTGGTTTAAAACCAAACTCAACGCCGGAGGGGAATTAGGCCTTGCCCCAACTCACGAAGAACCGATTACCAATCTGATGACTAAGTTCATTTCATCTTATAAGGATCTTCCGGTCTACGTCTACCAGTTCCAAACTAAGTATCGAAACGAATTACGCGCTAAATCCGGTATCTTACGTACCCGCGAGTTTCTCATGAAAGATCTCTACAGTTTTAGCGTTGATGAAACTGAGCATCAGAAATTTTATGACCAAGTCGACCAAGCCTATATGAGGATCTATACACGACTTGGACTCGGTGACTGCACCTACAAAACCTATGCTTCCGGCGGCGCCTTTGCTAAATATAGTCATGAATATCAGACCGTTCTCCCAGTCGGTGAAGACACTATCTACCTCAATCAAGATAAAACTATTGCCATCAACGAAGAGGTCATGAATGACGAAGTTTTAAATGACCTAGGCGTTAAACGCGAAGATTTTACTGCCACCACTGCAGCAGAGGTTGGAAATATTTTCACCTTACGCTATAAATTCTCCGAGCCTATCAATCTAAAGTTTGACGACCAAGACGGTATCAAGAAAACCGTCTTTATGGGAAGCTACGGCATCGGTGTTTCACGTGTCATGGGCGTAATTGCTGAAAAATTTGCTGATGACAAAGGTCTAGTCTGGCCAGAAAATATTGCACCTTTCAAATACTATTTAATTGGCATTGGTGATCAAGGAGAAGATTTTGCTAATAATCTTCATAAAGAATACTCTAGCAGTATTCTTCTCGACGATCGTAAGCTTCGCCCAGGTGAAAAATTTGCTGATGCAGAGCTTATGGGTATCCCTTATCGCGTTGTAGTCTCAAATAAAACGCTTGAAAATAACTCAGTTGAAATCACTAATCGCCAAACCAGTGAAGCCAAAATTCTCTCCATAGAAGAATTTAAGCAGCTGCTACGAGATTAGTCTCCCCTGTGATATTATATAAATAAGAAAAATAAAGGAAAATTATGTTTGATCATATTGAATACCAACAAGCCATGGAAGCCATCATCGAGCGTTTTAAGTCAGAAATGCAAAAAGTTCGTACCGGACGCGCCCACCCAGACATGCTAGGTAGTGTTAAGGTCGAAGCCTACGGTCAATATATGCCACTAAATCAGGTGGCCAATATCACCGCTGGTGATGCCACAATGCTCCTTATTACACCGTTTGATCCATCAACCATTCAGGCCATCGCCTCAGCTATTCGCGCTGACCAGACACTGGGTCTTAACCCAGCAGATGATGGCCGTGTAGTTCGCGTACCAGTTCCACCACTCACTGAAGAACGTAGGAAGGAAATTGTAAAATCTGCTTCAGCCAAAGTTGAGGAAGCTAAAGTAGCTCTTCGCAAAGTACGTGATGATGCCAGAAAAGAATTAAAATCCGCCGAAGATCTCTCTGAAGACGTCAAGAAACGCGGCGAAAAAGAAATCGATGAACTAATCAAAAATTACTCAGGCAAAATTGATGAACTCTTCAAGACTAAAGAAGCCGAAATTATGAAAATTTAGTCACCTTTATTAAATTAAGCTGTTCTAGAGACAGAACAGAGACATGGTATAATCAATATATGACAACAATTAGCGACTACAGGGATGAGCGTTTACGTAAACTATCAGAGATCAAAGACCTCGGTATCGATCCGTATCCAGCACACTCAAACCGTGACACCAAAATTTCTGAAATCTTAGAGAACTTTGAATCTCTTGATCAAAAAGAAGTAACCATTGCTGGCCGTATTACCGCCATCCGAAGCTTCGGTAAACTAGCTTTTGTAAAAATCCGCGACTATTTTGGCGAGATTCAGCTCTTCATGAAGCAATCTGACGACATAAAAGAAGGTTTACTCTCCGTTAAAACTCTTAAACTCCTCGATCTTGGTGATTTTATCGAAGCAACTGGACTTGTTGGCAAGTCTCAAACTGGTGAAATCTCCGTTTTTACCGACGCAGTGCGTCTCCTAACTAAGGCTCTCCGCCCATTGCCTGGCCGCGATGGCTTCACTAATAAAGAAGAGCGTTACCGTCGACGTTATGTTGATATGAACGTTAACCCCGAAGTGCGAGAACGCCTCGTTCGTCGTAGTCGTTTTTGGCAAGCCACCCGTGATTTCATGAATGAGCACGGATTCATTGAGATTAACACCCCAATTCTTGAACACACCACTGGTGGAGCTGACGCCGCACCCTTTATTACTCATATGGATGCCCTAGACGAAGATTTCTACCTACGCATCTCACAAGAACTCCCTCTAAAACGCCTACTTGGTGCTGGTTTTGAAAAAATTTATGATATTGGCCCTCGCTTCCGTAATGAGGGTGTTGATGACGAACATCTCCCAGAACATATTGCCTTCGAGTCCTATGCTGCCTTTGAAGACTACCGAGACGGCATGGACTTTTACGAAGAAATGATTAAATATGTTGCCATGAAAACTTGGGGCACCTTACAATTCACCGTTGGTGGTTTTGAAATTGACCTGTCACAAAAATGGCCACGCATTAAGTATGCTGACCTGATTAAGCAACATTTTGATATCGACGTCTTTAATCCAGATCGCGCCAAAATCGTACAGATTCTTAAGGCCAATAATGTTGAGGTAAAATCAAACCAAGCTGACTCACGCCTCATCGATAATCTCTGGAAATTGATTCGTAAAGAATCTGGTGGACCTTTCTGGCTCATTGAAGAACCTCTTAGTCTTTCACCACTAGCAAAGATTTCTCCAGAAAATCCTCTTGTCACCGAACGTTTCCATCCAGTTATTGCAGGTACCGAAATGGGAAATGGCTATTCTGAGTTAAATGATCCGATCGATCAGCTTGCTCGCTTTGAAGAGCAGCAGGCCATGCGTGATTCTGGCGATGATGAAGCTCAAATGTTAGATATGGATTTTGTCGAAATGCTTGAGTATGGCATGCCGCCAGCATGCGGATGGGGCAACTCCGAACGCAACTTCTGGCTACTTGAAGGTGTCTCCGGCCGCGAGGCCGTACCATTCCCGATCATTAAACGCAAAACCGACAATTAACTGATAACCCAAAAGAAAAGAGGTAAAAATGTTAGATATTAATTTCATTAGAGCCAATCGCGAATTAGTACAACATTCTATCAACGAAAAAATGTACAAAAATATTGACCTCGATAAATTGTTTGCTCTTGATGATCAAAGAAAATCCACCCTCCAAGAAGTAGAATCCCTTCGTAAAGAACGCAACCAGAATACAGAGTCCATGAAAGGTGGCAAACCCACTGAAGAACAAATCAATCGTGGTAAAGTCCTTAAGGAACAAATTGCAACCTTAGAGGCAAAATTAAACGATGAAGAGACAAATTTTAGAAATCTTCTCAAAGCCGTACCAAATATTATCTTCGATGATGTTCCACTAGGGGATGAAAGCGCAAGTATTGAGGTCGCAAAATGGGGTGAGCAAAAAGCTGAAGGTGTTGATCATCTAGATTACGCTACCTCAAGAGACTGGGTTGATTTTGAACGCGGCGCTAAGGTTGCTGGTGCCAAATTCTACTACGTTAAAGGCGGCCTAGCTTTACTTGAAAACGCTTTAATTCAATTCGGTATCAAAAAAGTTACCGAACATGGTTTCACTTTAATGGACGTTCCTGACATGGTCAATTCTCGAGTCCTTGAAGGCACTGGTTTTGCCCCAAGAAGCTCTGAACAGAGCGACGAATACTATATCGAAGGCGAAGATCTGGCGATGATTGCCACCGCTGAGATGCCAATCACCGGCTACCACATGGATGAAATCATCGACGAAGACAAGCTTCCTCTCTTCTACGCTGGATTTTCAGCCTGTTTCCGCAAAGAGGCTGGCACCTACGGTAAACATACTCGTGGCCTCTTCCGGGTTCATCAATTTAATAAATTAGAGATGTATTCCTTCTGTCTCCCTGAACAAAGTAAGGAAATTCACGAAAAAATTCGCGCCATTGAAGAGGAGATTTGGCAGGAACTTGGTATTCCGTACCACGTCATCAATATTGCCGCTGGCGATCTAGGTGCACCAGCTGCCAAAAAATACGACATCGAATACTGGTCACCAGTTGATCAAAAATATCGCGAACTCACCAGCTGTTCAAACTGTACTGATTTCCAAGCCAAAGGCCTTAATATCCGTGTACGACGTAAAGATGGCACCATTGAAACCCTTCACACCCTCAACGGTACTGCCATTTCTCTTGCCCGCACCATGGTGGCCGTCATCGAAAACTTTGCCGAGAAAGATGGCAAACTCAAAGTACCTGCTGTCCTTAAACCATATCTGGGTGTTGACGAGTTATAAATCAATTAATTATTACTTGATATGGTAAAATAAGCGAAAGGAGTATATATGATTGAAAAAATTGATATTAGCGGCAGTAACTACAAAGTTGAAGAAAGCTTTCAAAAATACGCCACCAAGCGCATTGGTAAATTAGATCGTTATCTTCCACGTGGTAGTAAAAAAGATGTTGTCGCAAAGATTGTTGTCACCGAAGTAAATCGTTCACACGGTAACAAATATGAAATTTCTGTAGCAATGGAGATTCCAGGTGGAAAAGTTATTGCAGCCAAGGATGAGTGTTCAAATGTTTTTGCTGGTATTGATATTCTTGAAGCAAAATTAACCGGTCAAATTCGTCGCTATAAGATTGAGACTAATCCACACCTACGTAAAAATCCTATCCTTCGCCTCTTTCGCCGCGAAAAGTAAGGACTAATCAAGAAAATATCATTTAAAACTGCATGGATCATTAATTCATGCAGTTTTTATGATAAAATACATTCATAATATAATACTGTTTTTGGAGGTTTTGACTGACTATGTCGAAAAAAGTAACAAAAGAAAAGAAGCCAACCGACAAATTGGCTGATAAGACCCTAACCACTCGTGTACTCCAAGGAGTTTTTGGCGATCCTGAAAAACGAAATCTTAGGCGCATGAAAAAAATCGTGCAGGGTATTAATAAGCTTGAGCCAAAATACCAAGCTATGTCTGACCAGGAACTACAAGAACAGACCAATATCCTAAAAGAGCGCCTATTAAATCTTCGCAAAAAAGCTGAAGCTAAAGTTGCCCTTGCTAAACAAGCTAAAACAACTGAAAAATCCAAAAAATCTAAGAATCATAGTCAAAATCAACCAACATCTCTAGCTAAGGAAGAAGACAAAGTTCTTGACCAACTCTTGCCTGACGCCTTCGCTCTTGTTCGTGAATCCACTTTCCGCGTTCTCGGTATGCGCCATTTTGATGTTCAACTTATCGGCGGTATCGCACTTCATGAAGGCAATGTAGCTGAAATGAAAACTGGTGAAGGTAAAACCCTTGTGGCACTTCTCCCATCCTATCTTAACGCCTTAACCGGACGCGGCGTTCACGTAGTTACCGTTAATGACTACCTCGCACAACGTGATGCCGGTTGGAATGCTCCAGTCTATCACTTTCTTGGACTTAGTATCGGTGTAATTATTGCCGACGCCAGCTTCATCTATGATCCAGAATACATCAACGAAGACCACGATGACGAACGCATGCAGCATCTTAAGCCTTGTACAAGAAAAGAAGCTTATGCCGCCGATGTTACTTATGGCACCAATAACGAGTTTGGCTTTGATTATCTACGCGACAATATGGTTAATGAAGTTGATTTCCTCAGGCAACGTGAATTAAACTTTGCCATTGTTGATGAGGTTGACTCCATTCTCATCGACGAGGCTCGTACCCCTCTCATTATTTCTGCTCCTGCAGGCGATAATCCAGATTCCTATTATCAATTTGCAAAAGTCGTCGCTAAGCTCGACTCCGCAGACTATGTACTAGATGAAAAGCACAAATCCGTCACTCTCACAGACCAGGGAATCGAAAAAGTCCAACGCTTGCTTGGCGTTGAAAATCTTTATTCGGCTGAAAACTCTCGTCTTGTCTATCATCTCGATCAAGCTCTTCGCGCCCAAGTTGTCTTTAATCGTGATCGCGACTATGTCGTGACTAACTCAGGCGAAGTAATCATCGTTGACGAACACACCGGTCGTCTCATGCATGGCCGTCGCTACAATGAAGGCCTTCATCAGGCAATCGAAGCTAAAGAAGGTGTAGTAGTCAAAGAAGAGTCAATGACCCTCGCCACCATCTCCTTCCAGAACTTCTTCCGTCTCTATCGTAAGCTTTCCGGCATGACCGGTACTGCCTTTACCGAAGCTGAAGAATTCCAGCAAATTTATGCTCTTGATGTTATTCAAATTCCACCAAACCGACCTATTATCCGTATTGATAAAGATGATCTAATCTTCCGCACTGAAGCTGGAAAAATCCGTGCTATCATTAATGCAATTCAGGAATATCACGCCAAAGGTTTACCTATCCTCGTAGGCTCCGCAAGCATCGTTAAAAACGAATTAATCGCCAAACATCTTGATGAGGTTGGATTGAAGTATGAAATATTAAACGCCAAAAATAACGAACGTGAGGCTGCTATTATTGCAAAGGCCGGTGAAAAGGGAGCAATCACCCTTGCCACCAATATGGCTGGACGCGGTACAGACATTAAACTTTCTGATGAAGTCAAGAAAATGGGTGGTCTTGTCGTGATTGGTTCTGAAAGACATGACTCACGCCGTGTTGACAATCAGCTCCGTGGTCGTGGTGGTCGTCAGGGAGATCCCGGTATCACTCAATTCTTCGTCTCTTGTGAAGACGATCTCATGCGTATCTTCCAAGGCATGCAGCTTGGTAACATCCTTCGCTATGTTGGCCTTGACGAAGACACTCCAATCCAGAATCGCGCAGTTACGCGAAATCTAGAAGCCGCACAGCGTCGCATTGAAGGTTTTAACTTTGATTCTCGTAAAAACGTCGTTCAATACGACAATGTTATTAATCGCCATCGTCGAGTCGTCTATCTTATGCGTCGCAAAATTCTTGAAGGAGAAAATATCTCCCAAGAAATCAAGCGTCTCATGAAGGAGGCTACCGAAGATCTCACCATCGAAAGTTCTCGCGTTAACAAGAAATTCAAACAGAATTTCCTCCAAGTATTCAATATTGACCCAGAACTTGTTGAAACAATTGGTCAAATGCGCAAGCCTGCAGATCGTGCCAAGCTTGCCCTTACGGCAGTCAGCGAGGCTTACGCTTCTCAAGAATTAGATTTTGGGTCAGATGTTATGCGTCGCATTGAACGCGAAGTCTACCTCAAGGTACTCGACGCCCTCTGGATGCAACATCTTGAGAATATGCAACATCTTCGTGAAGGCATTCACTGGCGATCAATCGGTCAAAGAGATCCGCTAGTTGAATATCGCACCGAGTCACAAAAACTCTTCGAAGGCTTGCAGAAGAATCTACGTGAAGAAGTTCTCAAGATTCTTCTCAGTATTACTAAACAAGAAGCTATTGCTACCGACGTAGCTGATGGAGAAGAATATGACACCGAACTCACCCAAATGGCTGAATCCGCCACTAATAAGGGTGTAAACACTATTGAATCTGGTGTTAAAAATCTTGATAATGAATTTAAGACCGGTTCAAGTAGTAAAACAAATCTCAACCAAGAACGTAATGCTGCTCGTAAATCAAAAAAGAAACAGCGTCAGAACAAGAAGCATAACAAGCACTAATCATGAAACATTTTGTTGAAGAAATCGAGCTAAAAAACGGCGCGAGAGGACTTCTTATTGATGTCCCCGGTGCTTCCGTGATGAATATTAAGGTTCAATTCCGTGGCGGCATGCGTTTCGCTAAAACCCCGGACCTCTACGAGATTGCCCACGTTGTTGAGCACCTCAGTTTTGGCGCTAACTCCGTCTTTCCTGACGAACAAGCCTATGAAGCCGACTTCACTAAAAATGGCGCTTATCACAATGCCTGGACCTCAGACTATTCTGTCTGTTATGAAGCCGAATGTGCTGATTTTGAATGGGAACGCATCTTAAACCTAGAACGCATCGCCATCACTTCACCAAAATTTAATGAAGACGAACTTAGAAGTGAAAAAGGCAACGTTAAAGCCGAATTGACCGGCTATATGAATGATTATGCCAGGCTTCTATGGCCAAGACTTCAAAAGGCTATCGGCGAAGATGTCCCCAATCTCAAAGAGCGTCTTGCTACGATCAATAATATTGAGCTCAAGGATATTCGCGAACATTATCGTCGCACTCATACCGCAAAAAATATGCGTTTTATTATTGCTGGACAAATTAAGCATCGTAAAAAGGACATTCTGCGTAATCTTGAAGATTGGGACCTCAAAGAAGGTAAGCGTTTTGAAATTCCCAAAGATAAATTACATTCCTCTCCAGCCATTCTTGTAAAAAGAAAGGATGCCAGCAATATTACATTTGGTTTTTCCATGGTTACTCCAAGACGCCTCTCTAGCCAAGAAACCCAAGCCATGGGTGCACTTAATCATATCCTCAATGGCACCATGAGCAGTCGTATTTTTGGCCAAGCCAGAAAACGTGGCCTTGTTTATGGAATGGGTAGCGGCATCAATAGCAGTAAGCATTATTCATCTTGGGACTTTGATGGCGAAGTAAATCTTGAGACTGCTGACGAACTTTTCTCCCTTATTCAAATTGAAATGGTAAAAGCCCTCAATGGTGAAATTTCTGACGAAGAAATTGAGGCTGTCAAAACCTACGCCCAGGGACGCTACCAGATGGGAGCACAGACCGTCAGTCAAATTTCTGACTACTACACTGATGATTATTTTATGACCGAAAAATTTGAACTCTACGATGATTTCCCTCAAATCATTAAAGAAATCAATAAACCATCTATCGTTGAGTTAGCTAGAGAATTTGCTGGTTCCGGCATACATGCTTTTGTGACTGTTGGCTCTGTTGAAAAATCCGTTATCAATCAGCTTGCTGAATCGCTTAATTTTTAAAACCATTAAAACCTGAGTATAATAGAGTTATGAATATTGCAATTTTAGGTCATGGACTTGAGGGGCAAGCCGTAGAAGCTTATTTTAAGGCCCACTCATCAGAAGCTAGTCCCAATCATTTTACTTTTTTTGACCATTTCGAGGATTACCAAATTCCAGATTTTCACTTAGAAAATTTTGATCTCGTTTTTCGTAGCCCTTCCGTTCATCCTCAATTTGTTTTAGAACCAGAGCAGCGTGGTAAATCCCAGA
This sequence comes from uncultured Candidatus Saccharibacteria bacterium, assembly GCA_963531135.1. Lineage (GTDB taxonomy): Bacteria > Patescibacteriota > Saccharimonadia > Saccharimonadales > Saccharimonadaceae > Nanosyncoccus. The sequence goes on from CAUSFJ010000004.1 coordinate 10,422, forward strand.
ATTGGACCTCAATTACCAACTATTTCTTTGAAAATTGCAAAGCACCGATTATTGGCGTTACCGGTACCAAGGGGAAGGGAACTACCTGCTCCATTATCACAAATCTACTCCGTCAATTTCCAGAGCGTTTCAACAATATCCATCTTGTTGGCAATATTGGCACACCAGCCATCCTCGAGCTAGACAAAATCACTGAAAAAGATTTGGTCGTTTATGAGATGAGTAGTTTTCAATGCTGGGATCTCCGAAAATCTCCTCATGTTGCCGTAGTTTTACGCATTGAACCAGACCACCTCGATCGACACCGCGGTTTTGATGATTATCTAGCCGCTAAATCAAATATCGTAAAACATCAGACAGCCTCAGATTATTGTATTTATTACAAAAACAATGATGATAGTGTAAAAATTGGCCAAAAAAGTGCTGGTCAAAAAAACACCTACCCCATCGTTAAGTATCAAGCAGAACTTAAAAACCTCCTTGATTATTTAAAAATTCCAGGTGAGCACAACCGCGAGAACGCCGAGGCGGCCATCTTGGCAGTGCTCAGTATTTTGAACCTATCTTTTGATGAACTTTTTAGCAATAGTAATCAAGCAATCTATCAAAAAATAGCCCATGGTCTCGCTACTTTCGTAGGATTACCTCACCGCATTCAATTTGTCCGCGAATTAAATCGTGTGCGCTACTATGACGATAATTACTCTTCAGCTTTTCCTGCTGCTGATGTCGCCATCAAAGCCTTTGAAGATTACCCCACTATTCTTATTGCCGGCGGCAAAGATCGACATCTCGATTTGACAGCTATGAAAGAGCGCTTCTTTAGTGCCAAAAATCTTAAAAAAATCATTTTAATCGGCGAAACGCGTTTCATGTTAGCAGAAGGAGAAGATCCTGATAAATTTATTCTGGCCGATTCGCTCGAGGATGCCGTAGAATACGCCAAAAACTACGCCGAAAAATACGCCGCTGATCTCGAATCGAATTATGACCTCTGTATTCCATCTACCAGAGAGGCTCTCAACAACCAAACCGCAAAACCAGTCATTGTTCTAATGAGCCCTGGAGCTGCCAGTTTTGATATGTTTAAGGATTTTAGTGATCGCGGAAATCAATTTCAACAAATCGTAAACGCTTTTTAATGCTAAAATAATAATAATGATTGCATCAAATTTTTCATCTATTCTTGGTTCTTTAAATAAAAAACCAACCCAGCCAGCCCCCACCGTCGCTCCGTCAAAAGACGCCGTCTTTCGTTTTTTAAGTTATTATTTTGATCGTTCAACCTACACCGCGACTTTTGTCTACCAAGGAATCGACAATATCATCTTTACTGAAAAGGTCTTTTTTGCACCTAAGCCCGGCACCAATACTAGCTCCTTCAACCTACTTGATGACCCCAGTCTTACTGAGCTGCTAGACCAGGCTATGTTCCTTGCCTTTATTTTGATCGGTACTAGTTATTATAAGGCTCACCCTACCACAAACATTAGGCTTGACCGACCACTTGACGATTTTCAAGCGCGCTTCTTTTCTACCGTCTTTCAAGAAGGATTGTCTCAATATGCCTTCGAAAATCGTCTGACTCGTACTCAATTAGCCACTTTTAAGTCTGCTCTCAGGTTTCAAAATAAACCAGCTGTTGAATACCGTGGTCAAGGAGTTCTCGCTCTCCAATCTGGCGGAAAGGACAGCCTCCTGGTTGCCGAATTACTTAATGAACATAATATTAACTTTGTTCCATGGTATATCAGTAGTAGTCCTGACCGTTCACACCCAAATGTTATCGATCATCTAAGTGACGGCTTTAATCACCAAAAAGCCAGTGTAATTTATCGCCAAATCGATCACCTCCATCTACAACAAACTGGCGGACTTAATGGACATGTTCCCGTTACTTTTATCGTAGAATCTCTGGCTCTTATCCAAGCTATCTTAAATAATCAGAACGTCATCCTCACAAGCATCGGCCGTGAGGGGGAAGAACCCCACGCAATGATTGGAGATTTACCAGTCAACCATCAATGGTCAAAGACCTGGCAGGCTGAGCAACTGATGACCGAATACATCAAACGTTACCTCTCCCCAGACCTTCACCTAGGCTCACCTATCCGTCATCTCAGCGAATTACGTATTGCCGACCTCTTTGTTCAAAAATGTTGGCAAAAATATGGCTACAGTTTTAGTTCTTGCAACGAGGCAAACTACAAGCAAAATAAGCAAAATAACACACTCAAATGGTGTGGCCACTGCGCCAAATGTGCCAACTCATATTTACTTTTCTG
>CAUSFJ010000005.1:0-12670 GCA_963531135.1 uncultured Candidatus Saccharibacteria bacterium
ATTTTAGTTGGTAAAAAGTGAGGAGCAAGGGATTTTATGGGGATTTTAGTTGGCAAAAAGTTTTAAAAGATGAGTTGAGGATAACTGTTAATGATTATGGTTTTCGAGTGAAGTAGCCCGGGTTGCCTGGTGCATCAATGTGAGCATACTGACTACTATTGTTTGGGTAAGCATATTGTGTACCACTGCCGCCGACTAGATTAGTATTGGTTATAAACATCTCGTGGGGATGTGGAGCTACATTATTAACATTAAATTGATCAGAGGCATAGATGGTCTTGGCTTTTGTATAGTTGAACATGCCGAGAGCAGAGGTCAAGCTTCTCGTATCGAAGTTTGAGATATCAAGAGTAGCATTTTCGGGGCTCATCAGCGTCCAGTAGAACATACCATCCATATTTGTAACCTTTCTAGTATCAAAAGTAGAAACATCTAGTGGGTAAATGACACCATCATGCCTAAACATTTCCTTCATATTAGTCACATTACTGGTATTAAAACTGGAGAGATTGAGATTTTTAAGGGCAAAGTCATCGCGGAACATATTATTCATGTCTGTCACATTCCTAGTATCGAAGCTAGAGAGATCAAGAGCGGTGAGGTTGTGACACTCGTTAAACATGTGATTCATATCTACAACATTCTTGGTGGTGAAACCAGTAAGATTTAAGGTATTAAGTGCGTGTAGTTGATTAAACATGTAACTCATATCATGGACAGAGTCAAGTTGCCAACCTGAGAGATTAATAGAAGTCAAATTTGCACTACCCTGAAAGATTTTATTAATATTAGCGACGTTCCTAACATCGAGTCCTGAGAGATTAAGATCAGTAGTATAAACCATTCCAAAGAACATCTCCCCCATATTTGTAACACTGCCAGTCCGAAAATTACTAATGTCGATTGAAGAGTAATGTGTTTCTTTAAACATGCCTTGCATTGATTTAACCTTACTGGTATCAAAATGAGATAAATCTAAGGGGTCGACGGTTACTGGATTTACTGCCGCTGCTTGTGCCGCAAACATATAATTCATGTATTCAACATTTGAAGTATCAAATTCTTCAAGATTAATATGTTTGATTAATTTCCTGTCAGTAGCAAACATATACATCATGTTTTTTACTCTACTAGTATTAATTCCTCTCATATCGACTAGTTCGACATCATAGAGACTATTAAGTCCATACATCATAAATGATGAATTTTCATTGGCATACACTGTATCTGCATCACTCCACCAGAATAAGGTCTTGCTTAGATTATCATACCATAAGTAAATTGGCTTCTCAGAATCTGTGGTAGAGACAATCTTAGCTGAAGCCGAGGGGGCGGGAGCAGTCGGAGATTTCTTAAAATACTGGATATTATTAGTGCTATAGTTTGCTTGAATAGTATCATAAATAGTGCGCCCCGGCAGAAATGTGGCCGTGGTAGGGACATAGTTTGTGATGGCGGTTACTAATATCTTTTTGGAATAAGTACCCGAGGAGAGATCTGGTCCAGTTTTGACACCAAAATGTAGGAAAAAATTTCCGGGTCCTTTATAGTGAGTTTGTAAAGCCAGATCTGGCTGGCTGGCTTTTGGGATTGGAATAAAAATGTTGTTTTGCATCAAAGGATGTTGAGGTAAATAGCCCCAATTTTTAGAATTAAAAGAAGACTCATCACCCATAGAAGTGATCGAGGTAATTTTTTGAGTAACAGAAGGGTCGGTATGGTTTAGATTTGTATCTTCGTCAATACTAGAGACGTAGGCGGCAAAACCAGTAATATTATTGGTGTTACACCGCACGGTAGTATGATCTCTTTTGAAGGCGGAAGCAGCATTTTCTGCCTGGTTAAAATGAAAATCAATATTCTCCTCCGAAATAGTCAACCCCATATATGTTGCGGCATAAGCTGTGGTAGAAAATTGATAAGAAAATAGAATACTCAAGAAAGAAGCAAGCAGAAAAATAGACATGGTTGTTAACTTGAATACACTTTTTCTCTTGATTTGCTTTAAGAACACGTCCGACCTTTACTAAGTTATTATGCTTAATTTTAGCATAAACGTTGAAAATATTTAAGAGATTACTTTATGGTTTCTGAGTGAAGTAGCCTGGATTGCCTGGTGTGTCGATGTGAGCATACTGACTACTATTTTTTGGATAAACATACTGAGTGCCATTGCCACCAACCAGATTAGTGTTGTTCGTGAATGGGTTACTCGGTGAAACCGTAATAGCAGTTGTCACAAAACTTGGGCTAGCATAGATAGTTTTAAGCTTGGAGTAGAAGAACATGCCGCCCATATCGGTGACATTACGAGTATCAAAACTCGAGAGATCAAGAGTACTATTCTCTGGAGTCATAAAGGCCCGGTAGAACATATCGTGCATGTTAGTGACTTTCTTAGTATCAAATGATTGGATATTAAGATTTGCTAGGTTCGACATACCTAGGAACATACCGGACATATTTGTCACATTACTAGTATTAAAACTGGAGAGATTAAGGTTGGAGATTGGTGGATTTATGACGGACATTAAAAACATTTGTGACATATCAGTGACATTGCTGGTATTGAAACTTGAGAGATTGATATTATTAAGGGAGCCCATATTGCTAAATATGCCGCGCATATTTGTAACTTTACTAGTATCGAAGCTCGAGAGATCGAGGTCTGCAAGTTTACTCGTACCAGAGAACATATACTCCATATTGGTAACATTTTTTGTAGTGAAGCCTGTTAAGTTTAGAGAAGTAAGATCGGCAAGACCGCTAAACATAAGTTGCATATCAGTCACCGAATCCATCTGCCAACCTGAAAGATTTAAGGACTGGAGTTTATTTAAACGGGTAAATATTCCTTGAATATTGTTAACTTTTTTAACATTCCAACCTGATAAGTCAAGGTTTCTGATATTCTTAAGAGTGTCAAACATTAGTTCCATATTTTCAACATTGCTTGTGTCAAAATTTCTAATGTCTAAAGATGGAAGAAATGAATAAGAGAACATGTGCTTCATATTTTTGACTTTACTTGTATTGAATCTTGAGAAATCAATCGGATCAATATTTTCCATGGTTTTCATCCCAGCCGTAGCAAACATATAGCTCATATCCTCAACATTACTGGTATCGAAGCTACCGAGTTCAATATGTTTATAAAGATTCTTGCTACTATGAAACATCCAACTCATATTCTTTACACGACTAGTATTAATACCGGTCACATCAATACGCTCGACATCCCCGAGACTAAAGAACATATGATTGGAGTCTTCGTTAGCATAAACGGTATCTGCATCACTCCACCAGAAGACGGTCTTTGAAGGGGCGTCATACCAGAGATATGCGGGTATTTCGGAGTCTATAGTGGAGGCAATTTTTGTACTAATGCCTGGAGCGGGAGCAGAGGAGGCTTTTTTAAATTCTTTGATATCTGATAATCCATCTAGGGATTTAATAGTGGATACGAAATCTTTACCGACTTTTAGAGTAGCCGTGGTGGGGGCGTGGTTTGTGACAAGGGTAAAAACAACCTGCTTGGAATAAACTCCAGATGGGAGATTGGAGCTAGCTTTAACGCCAAATTCAGCAAAAACCTTCGTCGCACCGCCATTGTTGGTATAGATGATATCTGGATTACTATTTTTTGGAATTGGTTTCCAGCCTTCAGCTGCCTTATCTGGCATGCGATAACCCCAGGTTTGTGGGGTAGAAATGTTACCGAATTGAGGCGCCGTGATTGATGGTATCTGAGTCGTGACTGATGGTTCCGAATGTTTCAGACTAGTATCTTCGTCAATGCTGGAAAGTAACACAAAGAAACCAGCAGGGTCAGGGGCGTTACACCATAAAACAACATCATCGTATTTAAACGCATTGGATTGAATCTCAGAGTTAGTGAAGTGGAGATCAATCGTTGGTTTGTTGACTGAAAAAGCCAAAATGCCAAACCCAGCTGAAGGAGTTCCGGGAGCAGCAAATGTTTTTATCTGAGAAAATAAAAGTGTTGTAATGGAGAAAATAAGAGTGACAAAACCTAAAAGAATAGGTGGGAGTATATGAAAAAATTTATTTATAGCTAATTTTTGTTTGTTTTTTGTGTTTATTTTAATAAACATATGATTCCCCTTTGGGATATTTATGACCTAATATAGTTTAGTTATAACATAAGTAGTTTAAAAAAGAAAGGACAGTTTTTGACTTCAAGAGAACATGAAAATTAACAGACTTAAGTCATGATATAATTAGATATGGAAAAAATGAACTTGAATGAAAAACTTGAAAAAATTAAAAGTTGGCTGGGAACTGGGAGCCTAAACATTTTTGGGTTACCGATGAGCGGCAAAGACACCGTGGGGATGCGACTGTCTGAGGATCTTCAAGCAAAGTTTTTATCTTCTGGCATTATTATTCGAGCTTACGAAGCAGAACAAAATGAAAACATGACCGGTAGCGGAAAACTGATTCCAACAAATACCTTTTATGATATAATTTTGCCTTATTTTTCACGAGAAGAACTGCGTAATGATTCCCTGGTTTTATCAAGCGTAGGAAGATGGTCTGGCGAAGAAGATAAAATTATGGAAGCCGCAAAAGCGGGTGGACATGAGATCAAAGCAGTCGTGTTGCTTGATCTTACAGAGGAAGAAGTAAAAAATCGCTTTGAAGCAGCTAAGGAACTGAATGATCGTGGCGAGCGTGCGGATGATGCAAATATCGAGGTTTTCGAAACCAGACTTGCAGAATTTCGTGAAAAAACCATGCCAGTGCTTAATCACTACGATGAGTTAAAAATGTTGGTTAAGGTGCCAGCGAGCGGGAGTCGTGATGAGGTATATACCAATGTTATTGATCGATTGGTTGAGTTTATTGATTCATTATAGACTCTACCTGTAGGTTTATATTTGTTGATGTAGGTTTATATTTATTTTTCTTCGACACGCTCAAGGCCGCTCGGCCGTGCTTATGGTCTCAGAAAAATAAATAATAAACCTTCATAGACACACAGTCCAAACTTATGGTCTTAGAAAAATAAATAGTAAACCTCAGTATAATACTCAATAATACAGATCGGCGCCATAAGCTTAGGGTTGCGGAACAATAATCAATTCTACTTATGGTTATTGAGTCTTCTCGTTAAAAACAAAACTAGCACTGTAAAGATGCTAGTTTTTGACGAAAGATTTTTGTGTGTGTATTTATTGATGAGACCATCAGCTTGGCCGAGCGGCCTTGAGCGTGTCGAAGAAATAAATACCACACACTTAGTCGCGCTTCAGCATAACAGTGAAGGCTTCAGATGGAATATCAATCTTACCAAAACGCTTCATCCTGGCTTTACCACGCTTTTGTTTCTCAAGCAACTTAGCCTTACGGTCGCGGTCACCCGTGTGAATTTTGACCGTCACATCTTTACGAAAAGCGCCGATGGTTTCGCGGGCAATAATTCTGGCACCGATGGCAGCCTGCAGAGCAACCTCAAAGTTCTGACGAGGGATGACTTCTTTTAACTTCTTGGTGATTGTGCGACCAATAGCATCTGCTTCGGAGCGGTGACACATTAGCGCTAAGGCGTCCATGCGTTCGCCACCAATGAGAAAATCGACACGTACAAGATCCTCAGGACGATAGTCGGAAATTTCATAATTAAAGCTGGCGTAGCCGGAAGTAAGGGATTTTAGTTGATCATAAAAATCAGTAAGTAAGTTAGCCATTGGAGCTTCAAAATTAATGACGGCGCGATCCTCAAGATAAGAAATATTCTTTTGAAGACCACGTTTTTCAACAATCAAAGTTAAGACATTGCCAATCATGGAAACTGGTAAAATAATTTCGCCCTTGACCCAAGGCTCACGTATCTCGGCGACATAACTGGTATCAGGAAGGTTGGAGGCAGACTTAATTTCGAGCTCCTCTCCAGAATTTAGGCGGACTTGGTAGTTTGTAGAAGGATTAGTAACAACTAGATCAAGTTTAAACTCGCGCTCGAGACGCTCCTTAATAATATCCATATGGAGCAGACCAAGGAAGCCGATACGTAGACCGAAGCCCAAAACTGGGCTATTTTCAGGCTCAAAACGGAGGGCGGAGTCACTAAGAGAAAGTTTCTCGATGGCTTCTTTGAGATCCTTGTACTGATCATTTGAAACTGGGAAGAAACCAGCGTAAACAAAAGGAAGGACATTCTTATAACCGGGGAGTGGAGTTTTGGCGGGTTTTTTATAGAGAGTAACGGTGTCACCAACTTTTGCCTCACGTGTGGTTTTTAAGTTGGTTACAATATAACCAACTTCACCTTCGGCAAGACTGTCCTTAGGCTGCATGCCAGGTTTCAAAACACCGACTTCGAGAGCGATACCATTAATCTTTGACGCCATCATAAAAATATTGTCGTTCTTTTTGATCTGCCCATTGAAGATGCGAACATAGAGAACAACACCGCGATAATCGTCAAAATAAGAGTCGAAAATGAGGGCGCGAGTCTCATCAGGAGCGACGGTGGCTTCAAGGTTGAGCGGGGCTTTTGGACTTGGAGCTTTATTAATGATAGCATCAAGTACCGCTTCGACATTGAGGCCAGTTTTAGCAGAAACTGGAATAATTTCCTCTTTTTTGCAGCCAAGTAGATTAATAATCTCATTTGAAACTTTCTCAACATCGGCGGCTGGAAGATCAATTTTATTGATCACAGGGATAATTGTCAGATCCTGCTCGAGAGCGAGATAAACATTGGCAAGAGTTTGGGCCTGGATACCCTGAGTGGCGTCAACCACAAGAATTGCTGACTCAACAGCCTGGAGCGAGCGGGAAACCTCGTAAGAAAAGTCGACGTGGCCGGGAGTGTCGATAAGATTTAATTCAAAACCTTTGTAATGCATCTGAACTGGAGTAAGCTTAATCGTGATACCTTTTTCACGTTCTAGTTCCATGGAATCAAGAAGCTGAGACTTCATTTGTCGCTTCTCGACCGTGGCAGTGATTTCCATCATGCGATCAGCAAGAGTGGATTTACCGTGGTCGATGTGAGCGATAATGCAGAAGTTACGAATATGGTCTGAATTCATGTGTTAATTATAACAGATATGGAGTAGAGATGGAATGAGCAGATTTTGGTATAATTTGAGAGTGAAGAAAATTCTAGCAGTTTCGGGTGGGATTGATTCAATGGTGTTACTCGATATGTTTTACAAGAGTGAACCTAGTAATATTTTGGTGGCACATTTTAATCACGGCACCAGAGAGTCGGCAGATCTTGACGAGGATTTTGTTAAGCGAAAATGTAAAGAGTATGGAGTACCGTTTGAATCATCAAAGTTGCTACTTGGTGAAGGTGCTTCAGAGGAAGAAGCTAGAGAAAAAAGATACGCTTTTTTATATCATGTGACGCATAAATATCAAGGGGAGATTTGTACGGCACACCACCTCGATGATCTTTTAGAGTCGGTGGTAATCAATTTGATTAGAGGAACTTTCTGGCGGGGCTTGGCACCTTTTGGTAATAGCAAAATAAGGAGACCACTTGTCGATCTTAAGATGAATAAGACTGATATTTTACGTTATGCGGGTGAGAACCACCTCTGTTTTCGACAGGATCCAACGAATTATCAGGATGACTATTTACGCAACCGAGTCAGAGAATCCTTAAAAAGCCTGGAAAAAGAAAAGAAAGTGGCGGTGCTAGAACTTGCTGAGAAGCAGAAGATTCTACGCGAGGAGATTGAGAAGAATCTTGAAAAACTATTAGAGGCAATACTAATGAAAAATTCACAGGGTGAGATATTTTTTAGAAGAGATTGTTTTCAAACAGAAGAGATCGCCACGAGTTCTGAAATTTTGCGGTCGATTTGTCTTGAGGCTAACATGTCACTAACTAGACCTCAACTTTTAAATTTCTTGGAGGCTATTAAAAATTACCAGCCTGGGAAAAAATTTAATTTACCAAGAAATAAGATGGCAACAATCAGTAGAGATTTCGTACGGCTTTAATGGTATAATATAGAGAAGAAATTATAAAAATAGGAAGGTCAAAAGATGTCAGGACACAGTAAATGGGCGACAACTAAACGCCAGAAAGCTATTGTCGATGCAAAACGCGGCGCAGCTTTTACGAAGATTGCAAACCAGATTGCGATTGCCGCAAGAAGTGGTGGCGACCCGACGATGAACCCTACGCTTGCGATGGTGCTGGAAAAAGCACGTAAGGCAAATATGCCTAAGGCGAATATTGAGCGTGCAATTGCAAGAGCAACCGACAAGAGTGCGGCGGCGATGATTGAGGAAACTTATGAGGCTTACGGCCCAGCTGGAATCGGAATTATTATTGAAGTTGCAACCGACAACAAGAACCGCACTATGCCAGAGGTACGCAATGCTCTATCTAAAAATGGTGGGCGCATGGCTGACCCTGGAAGCGTGATGTTTCAGTTCGCCCGAAAAGGCGTGATTGAAATTGCTGAAAAAGGTGAAGACGCTTTGATGACAGCACTTGATTGCGGCGCTGAAGATGCCAACGAAGGTGAGGAAGGTACCGAAGTTATTACAGAGGCGACTGACTTAATGAAAGTCAGACAGGCTTTAATTGATGCTGGCCTCTCGGTTGATAACGCAGAACTTCGCTACATTGCGAACACTTCAGTACCTGTGAGCGAGGATGATGCAGAAAAAGTCGATAAATTACTAAATGCAATTGACGACCTCGACGATGTAACAAACGTATTTACGAACGCTGAATAATCTGTTAAAATAGTTAGCGGAAGGGTGGCCGAGTGGTTGATGGCACTGGTCTTGAAAACCAGCAAGTTAACGCTTCGCAGGTTCGAATCCTGTCCCTTCCGCCAAGTGGCACCATAGCTCAGCTGGTTAGAGCGTAGGACTCATAAGCCTAAGGTCACTGGTTCGATCCCAGTTGGTGCTACCAAGATATAGCAGGATAATAACGAAGAGATTCGTTATTTTTTATTGGGTGAAGTCTTATATCGCTCGAAGATAAAAGATTAGATATTTAAAAGCGTAAGAGCTTAGTCATCAGAATTAATAAAGTCAAAATCATAGTCTTCATATTGGCCGTGAAAGCGCTCTGGGTAATCATCGGGATCGATTGGAACTTTATCAATAGGTAGACGAATCTGATCGGTCGAACCTTCTTCATATTCTTTGATAGCCAGTCGAATACTGGGGTCTGAGGTATGAAACCTAGACATTGAATCTGGCAGATCAAATTCCTTAAAGTTAATTGACTTGAGATATTCCTTAATCTCGCGATCAGATTTTTCATTCGAAGATGAATCCTGGTTTGGCTTATAGGCGGATGGATAATAGTTAAAATTATATAAGTCCTGACGAAGGTCCCTGGCAGCGGCAAGTGGACGGCCTAGGAAATCCTCCGAGATAACATCCCAGTCGACTAAATTAGCTGTAAAACTTTGGGCAACCTCAGCTCCACGACTAATGCATTTATTAAGCATGAGAGCTATATCAAAAGTGCGGATACGGTCAACATAATTAATATCTTCTAGGGTCGGAATGGAGTCGGTGAATTCAGCGATAACACTTTGCATCATCAGGGCCTTGAGAAAGAGACGACTACTTAATTCATCTTGATGATTTGGCAATTCTTTGTAAGTAGGTCGGATGATGTTTTCCAGAAAATCATTCTTGGCAGACTCAGTAAAATAAAGTTGATTATTTAAAATTAGACTTTCATTAACGGTGAAGTCACGAGTACGGAAGTAATGCTCAAAAGACTCTGGTTGGATACCATGACCAAAAGCATAATCTTCCGGCATGAACTTTTGAGAGAGATGTTCTAGGTCTTCATGGGAAACTGGTTGATCTCCTTCACGATCATTGATATGGACAAGGTCGATGTCGCGGATCGGCTCTATGTCGCCGGTGAGAAATTGCCGAGTAATACTCCTGGCAACGCCACCCATAACAGCGACACCTTGGGGGAGTTCGTGCAGGAACGGAAATCGTTCGTAAATTTCTGGAGTGAGAGGATATTGATTGATTTTCTTGTAGCTGTCACGAAATTCGATACGCTCATCTTCGTCGTCATATTCATTCTCGTAGTTCTCTTCTTCCTCAAAGTCATCATTATCATCATATTCATTTTCAGGACTATCATCCTGTTCTGTGGTGGCTAAATTAGGGTTCTCTATTTTTATGCCAATTTGTTCTTGAAGACTTGAAGAGAGAGTTAAAAGAAGATCAAGTTCAGGATCAGAAAATTGTTGCTGTAGCTCGGGCTGATAGAGACTAGAGAGCGATGCTTCCTCACTGACGACCTGGGGGTCTTGATTTTCTACGGAATAGAATTGATTGAGTTGTTCAGCCATTTTAAAACCTTTACGCTTATTATATCAAAGAAAGCCATGACTGAGAGAGAAAATCTGTCTGTGATAAAATAGTGATATGATTGCACACATTGAGGGAGAAGTTTCCGAAAAATTTTTAAATTCAATTATTGTTGATGTTCATGGAGTGGGATATGAGCTTGGGCTATCACAGATTGATGCTGAAGCAACTAACGTGGGCGAGAAGAAGAAATTTTATACATACCATGCGATAAGAGAGACTTCTGAGGATCTGTATGGATTTTCGAGTTTAATGGCGAAGAAAATATTTGAAATGCTTATCTCAGTAAACGGAGTGGGGCCGAAGGCGGCGATGGCAATTCTTTCTTTGGCGGCACCAGAAGAAGTGCGCAATGCAATCGCCAATGCAGATGCAACGTTTGTGAGCAAGGCAGCAGGCGTGGGTAAGAAATCGGCAGAACGTGTAATTGTGGATTTGAAAGATAAAGTGGGTCTTCCGACTAGATACGGTGCGACTGAAGTTGTATCAGTACAAAGTCAACCAGAAAATGATGAGGCACTAGATGCCTTGATGGCGCTCGGCTTCCCGTTGAAGGAGGCGACAGATGCACTGTCGAAGGTTGATGCGAACCTGCCGATTGAAGAGCGTATTAGACTAGCACTCAAGCAACGATAAATATACATAAAAAATACCTGGTACTGCCAGGTATTTTTTGTTTTATGGGGTCTAATTGGCTGGAGGATTAAAAGTTGTACTACTAGTATCAACGCCTTCGGCTGATGGAGTGGCAGGAGCGACTACTTCGATAACTGGAGGAGTTGAGTCGTTAGTGCTTGCAAAGGTGACTGGCTGGGTGGCAACAACAGTGGTAGGAGCACTAGAATTAATTACGGTGGATGCAGTATTGGCCGCACCATTTACGGCACAGGCCTCTGCTGGAGCTTCACCTTTCTCAACATGGACAAGATGAGTAATAATCTCAAGCTCATCAGTTGGCGTATCAACATTCTCAAAGGTATATGTAGTTTCAGAACCGATGGTGGACATACGAAGTGTACCAACACTAAACATATGTTCAAAAATCCCAGATTGCTTGAAACTAACATCTTCTACAGCGACAAGATCAATCACATTGGTGGAGCTTGAAAAAAGAGAGGTGACAGAATTCTGGATAAGACGTTTATTAGTAACATAAAGGCAGTTACCAGAGTAAACATGAGTGGAGATTAAAGTAGCTATCCAGATAGTACCAAGCACGACAAGAATAATCATAAGGAAGAAAGAGCGAGAGGTGGGATCAAGGTTAAAAATAAATGAATTGCCGCCATTAATGAGGATACTTGCGGCGATCAGGATGATCGAGCAGATAAAAGCACCCGCCCAAAAACCGAGAGGAATGAGCTTGGTTCGTTTGATTACTAAAACAAGATGCTCACCTTTTTCAAAGGCGATGCCTGGTAACTGTTTTTTGGAGGTTTTTGCCATAATCTGGTCCCAATTAATTGGTATTTATTATAGCATTTTCAGGGAGTTTTTGCAAATTTATTTAAGTGGTTCGGAGTAAGTAAGGGCTTGATAAAGATTAGCTGGTTTTAATTTTCTCGAGGTGGCGCTTGGCTTTTTCGGTGACACGACGGCCACGAGGAGTTTTTTCAATAAAGCCGAGCTGGATCAGGTATGGCTCATAATAATCCTCGATGGTTGTAGTTTCATCGCCGGTGAGAGCAGCGATAGTGGTGAGTCCGACCGGGCGATCGTCATAGTTTTCGAGCATAAGTTCAAGCATGTTGCGGTCGGCAGGGTCAAGGCCAAGATCGTCAATCTCAAGAAGAGCAAGGGCGCGCGTGGCGGTTTCAGCATCAATAATACCGTCACCATTTACATCGGCAAAATCACGAACACGCTTAGTAAGACGGTTAGCGATGCGGGGAGTGAGACGAGAGCGGGTGGCGAGAAGGGCTGTAGCCTCAGGCTTGATTTCAGTATTCAAAATGGCAGCGGTACGAGAAACAATTTGTTCAATTTCTGGAACCTTATAATATTCTAAACGGTGGGTGATGCCGAAGCGGTCACGAAGCGGACCAGCAAGAGAGCCAGTACGGGTGGTGGCGCCGATAACGGTAAAATGAGGGAGATCGAGACGAACGGAACGAGCGGCCGGACCTTTACCGATAACAATATCGAGCTTGTAGTCTTCCATGGCTGAATAAAGAATCTCCTCAACTGCACGACGCAGGCGGTGGATCTCATCAATAAAAAGAACGTCGCCATCTTGAAGGTTGGTAAGGATAGAGGCGAGATCACCAGCACGCTCAATGGCAGGACCAGAAGTAACACGAAGATTGGCGCCAAGTTC
>CAUSFJ010000006.1:0-12398 GCA_963531135.1 uncultured Candidatus Saccharibacteria bacterium
AAGAAGAAAAGAGGATTCGAGCCCAAGGTTCGCATGGAGCGATAGCGACATCCCCCTATCCTCTCGCTTCCGCCAGGAAGTAAAAAAGACCCGTAAGGGTATTTTTTATTTCTTCGAAGAAGAAAAGAGGATTCGAGCCCAAGGTTCGCATGGAGCGATAGCGACATCCCCCTATCCTCTCGCTTCCGCCACAAAATTAATGATGACCCACTTGGGTTATTTTTTATGAGAATTTACGAGGTATTTATGAGGTTTTATTTTAGAGATGTTCTAATACTATTCGCTACCCTTGCCAGTGAAGACGGCGGCAAAAGTTTTTAAAAGAATTTTAATATCACCGGTGATGCTCCAATGATCGATATAAAAACAATCAAGTCGAACAATCTCTTCAAAGTCGGTAATTTCACTACGACCAGAAACCTGCCAGAGGCCAGTGATACCAGGTTTAATGCTGATGCGACGTTTATGATGGGCAGAATATTGATTGTATTCGTCAACAGTTGGAGGACGAGTGCCGATGAGCGACATACTGCCTTCTAGGACATTAAAGAATTGTGGAAGTTCATCAATACTGGTTTTTCGGAGGATTTTACCGACTTTGGTAATGCGGGGATCGTTCTTCATTTTGAACATAAAACCCTGCATTTCATTTTGATCTTTGAGAGTTTGGAGTTTGGCTTCTGCATCTTGGTACATGGAGCGGAATTTATAGATATAGAAGAATTTGCCATTGCGGCCGACGCGTTTTTGCTTAAAGATGATGGGTCCGGGATCTTCTAGAAAAATTAGGGGTGCGACGATTATACCAAATAGGATACAGATGAAGCAGCCAACGAGAGCACCGGCGATATCCATGAGGCGTTTTAAAAGTAATTCCCCATCGGTGAAGAGGCGTGGTGAAAGTCGAATGACATTGGTGGTGCCAAAATCTTCAAGTTTAGTTTCAAGAGTTTCAATAGCGAAGCTGTCTATGGTGATGAGAGAATCGATGCCCATTTCACTAAAGGCTTCGATAAGGTGCTCAATTTTTCTTCTAACTAGATGATTTACGCTAAAAATTACAAGATCAACTTGATGTCGTTTAACATATTCGAGGGTGGAGAGGGAGAGTTCTTTGAGTTTTATTGATTCAAGTGCGGGGTTTTTGGAGGAAGAGTCTGTATCTTTTGACGGTTGTGTTTTCAAATTACTAGAGAGTATTTTAACTTTATAAAAACGATCAGCTTGCTTACCAGAGAGTGAAGTTATGCCTATAATCTCACAATCTTCGGAATTAAGCTTTTGGATGTCATAGACTGCTTTTTCGAGTGAGCTACTATCGGTGATAATAATAGTTTTTTTGGTGTGATGCTCAAGATATTGGCGCTTTATTAGATGAATGAGAAATAGACAGGAGAAAGAAATGCTGAAATTGATAGAAAAGAAGGTGCCAAAGAAGAGACGGGGGATGCTGTCGCTGATATGAGTGGTGTAGACGATGGTAGAAAAAATGATGGCCATGAAGATATTAGTGAGGAAGGCGGCTTTAATATGTCTTAAAATGCCGCGCTTAGCAGTGATGGGATTATAGCGATAAAAGGTAAAGACGATAAGAAAAGAGAGGAGAAGATAGAGAAAAACAGTGGAGTCTTTGAGGTGGCGGAAGGCAACGTCAGAGGGGTCCCAACCAAAACGCGAGAGGTAGGCAATCAAAAAAGAAATGATGATAGAAAAAAGATTTGAAAAGAATAACCCAACACGATGATTTGACATATTGTGATTATTATAGCATAAAATGTAGTTTTTTTAAAGAGAGAGTACGGGTAATTCTCTGTTATAATAATAGAAAGGTGCAATTTAATTTGTACGAGTTAACAAAGGGAGTTTATGGGGAGTATTTTTTCGAAGATTATTGCGGGTGAAATTCCGTGCTATAAAATTTACGAAGATGAAAAAACGTTGGCTTTTTTGGATATTCATCCAGAGACGCCGGGACATACTTTAGTGATTCCAAAGGTTGAGGTCGATAAATTATACGAACTCGAGATGGAGGATTATTTGGCGGTAATGAAGACTGTAAAAATATTGGCGAGTCGGATGGAGAAAGTTCTGGGAAGGCGCACGCTGATGAAGGTGATCGGTACTGATGTTCCTCATGCCCACGTACACCTTGTATCGCTTAACCCAGATTATCAGTATGGACAGGTGGTCGAGATGACAGAGGAGGAGATGAAGGAAATGCAAAAGAAATTAACGGAAGGAGTGGAATAATGAAATTTTCGCCATCATATAATCCAGCAGATTTTGAAACGGATATTTATGCAGGCTGGGAGGCGGCTTCAAAGTTCTTGCCGGCTAAAACGGATAGGGGTGGAAGAAGTGGACGTGAATCCAAAAGATATTCAATTGTGATGCCACCACCTAACGCAAATGGAAACCTACATATTGGCCATGGCCTTACGGTAGCGACGGAGGATGCTTTAGCTAGATATTATCGATTAAGAGGTCGTCGTACTTGGTATGTGCCTGGTGCGGACCATGCAGGGTTTGAGACCTGGGTAGTTTTTGAGCGCGAATTGGAAAAACATGGCAAGACTCGTTTTATGTACTCTCGAGATGAGCTATATGCGCGAGTCTGGGATTTTGTGCAGGAAAAACGTGGAGCGATGGAGCTTCAACTGCGGGCTCTGGGCGCCTCATGTTCTTGGAAGGATTTAACCTTTACTCTAGATGAAAATGTGGTGCGACAAACTTATCGAACATTCGAGAAAATGTGGCAAGATGGATTAGTTTATAGGGGTGAAAAGCTGGTTAATTATTGCACAAAGCACCAGACGGCTTTTGCTGATATTGAGGTGGAATATAAGGACGAAGAAGGTAAACTATACGAAATTAAGTATCCGATTGCTAATGGTGATGGGTTTGTTGTAGTTTCTACAACACGTCCAGAGACATTGTTTGGAGACGTGGCTGTGGCAGTTAATCCAGCAGATGAACGTTATGCTGATATTTTGGGACAGTTTGTTTCCCTACCGTTGACGAAGCGAGAGATTCCAGTAATTGCGGATAAGCATGCAGATATGGAGTATGGGACTGGAGCTGTAAAAATTACGCCGGCACATGATGTGAATGACTTTGAAGTTGGAGAGAGACATGAATTGCCAAGAATTTCGGTGATTGGTCCTGATGGAAAAATGCTACCTGTTTGTGGTCCGTCCTATGAAGGATTGACTGTACTTGAATGTCGCAAGAATGTATTAAAAGATCTTTCTGCGGCGGGGCTTTTAGTGTCTGAAAAGAAAATTCAACATTCAGTGGCGCATTGTTATAAATGTGGAACCGTGATTGAACCAATGTTGAAAGAGCAGTGGTTTGTGGATACTTCTAAGTTGGCTAAGATGGCCATCCAGCATTTAAATAATAATGAAATTAAATTTTATCCAGAAAATAAATTAAAAGTTTTGATCAATTATCTTGAGGGGCTGAAGGACTGGAATATTTCAAGGCAAATTCCTTGGGGTATTGCGATTCCAATGTTTAGAAAGGTTGATGCAAATGGTGAGGGTCCGGAATGGCGATTTGATGTACGTACTCATTTGTCAGAGATTGAGATTGGGGGCGTAAAATATCAGCGCGATGAGGATACCTTCGATACTTGGTTCTCTTCTTCACACTGGCCAATTGTTTGTACAAACTGGGAAGAAGGGGTGGGGAGTGAGTTTTATCCACTTAACACGATGGAAACCGGTGCGGATATTTTGTTTGCTTGGGTAGCTCGAATGATCATGGTGGGAATTTATGTGACTGGGGAAGTTCCGTTTAAGGAAGTTTACCTACACGGCTTAGTGCTTGATGCACATGGCAAGAAGATGTCGAAGTCTAAGGGTAATGTAATCAATCCAATGGAAATGATTATGCAGTATGGTTCCGATGCCTTTAGGTTGGGTATTTTGCGTGGACGTTCGGCTGGATTAAATCAGGCATTTTCGGAGAATTCTGTTGTTTCGGGACGTAATCTGTGTAATAAATTGTGGAATATTTCTCGTTTTGTACAGGGGATTGTGGATGCAGAAGAAGAGGAAAAAGGGTATTCTGAGACGGACGTCTCGGTAGTACTGGGAGCTGATAGAGAATCGGCAGTGCACCAAACTGGGAGTGATTCGATTAATCCAGAGGTTTATCAGTATACGACAAATAATATGGGGGAGGATTGGATTTGCCGTGAGATTAACAGAGCTAGGGGTGTACTTGAACAGTGTATGGCGGGATATCGTTTTTCGGAGGCAGTGGAAGCGATTTATGAACTGATCTGGGATAAATATGCGGATTGGTTCCTTGAAAGCCAGAAAATTTATAAGAATATTTCCCTGCTAAAAGTTAGTTTAGAGTCAATTTTGACGATGTTGCATCCGTTTGCCCCATTTGTAACAGAGGCGATTTGGCAGAATTTGTCTTGGACGGATGGAATGATTATTGATGCAATGTGGCCATCAGTGATGGGTTACGATGAGATTTCGGCGGAAAACTTTGAACGATTAATAGAGGTGATTTCCGAAATTCGTGGTACAGAAACGGCGCTAGCTAAGTTTAATAAAGGTAAAAAGTTTGGGCTACTTGTCGGTGAGGATATCTTAGTAAATGACAACTTGTTGTTAGTGAAATTCTTGTCACATGTGCCGTCAATTGCTTCGACTAATGGTTCCCCACGCGGGTTGAGGTTGGCAACAGTAAATCACGAGCTTTATCTTGATGTACCAGAGAAAGTGGTGGTAGATTTTAAAGATGAGTTAGAGGCGATGATTTTAGCTATTGGTCGTGAATTAGATGCTTTGAACGCTAGAATGATGAATCCGAGATATGTGGAGAAGGCTCCAGCTCAGTTAGTTAGAGAGACTAGAAATAGCATTGAGGAGAAAAAGGAACAGATTGAGCGGCTAAAACAGCAACTTTCTATCATTTAAACTGGAGATTTGAATAAAAAATAGGCTTTATGCCTATTTTTTATTGGACATTTCCCTGTTATGTTCTTTTTTAGTATTTGGTTCTTTAATTTTCGATTGTATCGTCAATTGTTTTTAGAGTGGGTTCCTATTTATAGATATTTATGATACCTGGTGTTTAGTTTTAATAAAATGTCTCTACTGTTTTCATTTAGTAAATTAATGTGAAACTTGTGAAATTAGTCATAAAAATATCGTGCTTCCCTGTTAAGCACGTGAAAATACTTGTGTTAATCATGATAATGAAAAATTTATGCTTGACACAGTCAAGTTTTTATTTCATAAAAGTACTATTTTTTGATATGACCAATTACTTATTTTTAGATTATTACAAAAAACTAAAAGTTTGAGTAATTGTTATGTTTATAATACTGCTTGTGGGTTGCTAAGTCAATAGGATGTTAATAATGGGGATAGGGAAGAATTAAGAATGGGGAATTATCAGATTATGTGGAAATAGAGTGGATTTATTAATGGTGGGGAACTGTGCTAGAATGTAGGTGTGGCTTATATTAGAAAATTTAAAACTGCTTCTGGCGCAACGGGTGTGCAAGTTTGCTATAAGGAACATAGTAAGATTGTGAAAACAGTTCATGTTGGCTCGGCAAATTCGCCGGAAGGTTTGAATCGACTTCTAATTAAGGCACAAGAAATAATTGATGAAGGGAAGAGTTCACTTTTTGATTTGAGTGGCTTTTAAACCTTTTATTTTTTGGGTGCGATTTTAACCTTTGTTTTTGATTGTTTTTTGGGTTAACAAACCTTGTTTGAAGGATTTTTTAACTAATGCAATTTTTGTACTAGTTAAAGGGAATTGTAACAATTTTTAACTAATGCAATTTTTGCATTAGTTTGGGGAATCGTAGTAATTAAAAGATTATGGAAAGAATCTTTATTTGAGATTGGATTAAAAATTTTTTTGAATGGGTGATCTTTTTTAGAAGTTTAAAAAAGCTGGTGCATTTTTTGCACTAGTTCGAAATTAACTTAACGCTATATTTGGTTTTTTGTGGAAGTGGGATTTTTTATTTTTACAAAATTTATTTTTTTTGATTTTTTTTGTGTGTAAAATATTGTGCGACTTTAGAGTTGCATGGTCTTGATGATAGGATTTACGTGTTTTTTATAAAATATTGAAGAAGTTCTAGGAAGCGGTAGCTGATGAATGCGCCTTTATAGGAGGGAAAATTGTGTAATTGTTGTTCATTACAGACTGTTTGAAAAATTTGAAGAGCTTCGGGTAGGGAAAGCCATTTTAGAATATAGTCTTCTTCGATTTCATCTGGCATATAATTTGTATGAAGGATCTTGTCTGACTGAGCAGAGAAGAAATAGGTGGTATTGATTCCGTCGTAGCGTTGTTCGTGGATATTACCGATCGGTTTTGGATTTTTGAGTAAATAACCGGTTTCTTCTAATGTTTCGCGACTCAGGGCTTGAAGAAGAGACTCACCTGGTTCGATTCCGCCACCGGGGATGGCATAGTAATCTTTGGCCCGAGAGTAGAGTAGACAGATTTCCTGATTTTGATTAATTAGTAAGCAACGAACGGAATTTCTAATATTGGGATGCTCGACAATTGGTTTCAAAAAATCAGGATGAGCTGGCTGAGGAGCTTTGGTTAAGAAGTAATCTTGATTTAGATATTGGATAGTATGATTTATAATTTGAATTTCTTGAGTTTTGAGTCCAGAATAAAAACTATCTTGCATAATAAATATATTATACTTTATAAAAAACGAATTCTTTTGAACTGTTTTGTTTATTGGATAATTGAACGAGGCATAATATTAAGTGAGTACGGATCGGTTGGTGGAATTTTTGATACTATTTCGTAATAAGCTGCGGAGGCAACCATGGCGCCATTGTCTCCTGAAAAACGAGGCTCTGGAAAATATAAGTTAATTTTGTTATGCAGTTTAGAATTTTGTTGTTCAATATAGAAGTTGAGGTCGTGACGCAGTCTTTGATTGGCCGAGACTCCACCCGCAATAATGAGGCTCTCAGTTTCGGGATTCTGTTTAAGCGCTAGATTAATTTTTTCGATTAGAATATCAACAGCTGTCTGTTCAAAGGAAGCTGCAAAATCAGCGCGTTGCTGATCAGTGAGAAGTGCGGCCAGCTGCGAAGAGGGAAATGAAATAGGCTTCTTAGTTTCTTTTTGAACTTCACGAAGAACAGCGGTCTTAAGTCCGGAAAATGAAAAATCAAGAGTACCAGACAGGGGGTGGGGAAACGAATAGGCGTTGGGGTTTCCGATTGTGGCGGCTTTAGTAATTGAAGGACCACCTGGATAGGGAAGACCTAGGATCTTGGCAATTTTATCAAAGCATTCGCCAACTGCATCATCACGGGTGGTGCCAATAATTTCAAACTGTTGATGTGCGGACATTTTAACGATTTGAGTATGGCCACCTGAGATGATCAGGGCAATGAGAGGAAAATTGGGTTCAGTTTGGTTTTGAAGCCAATTAGCATAGATGTGAGATTTAAGGTGGTGAACTGCATAGAGCGGTTTGTGTTGTAAAATGGCAAGAGTGCGAGCGGTAAGTGTCCCAACGAGAAGAGAACCAAGAAGGCCTGGAGTATGGGTGACGGCGATGGCGTCAATTTTAGACCAATCATCTTGGTTGGAATCAGTTTTTAGATTAGCTTCTTGAAAAGCTTGATGAATGGCAGGAAGAATTGCTTCAAGGTGAGAGCGGGCGGCGATTTCGGGAATGACACCACCATAGGCGGCGAAAATATCAATTTGTGAAACAACCACATTGCTCAAAATGGTTTGGCCGTTTTCGACAATAGCAACAGCGGTCTCATCGCACGATGACTCGATTCCCAAAATTCTCATAGACTGATTATAGTATGAGTTTGAGATTTTGTTAACTGCTTGAGAATAATAGGCTAACTTGAGAATTTGAGGGATTCAATAGGTTTTTGCCTGGAAGCTTTAAAAGCAGGGAAGAGGCCGAAAAGAATACCAGTGACAAAGGCAAAGTAGAATGCGACGAGACAAATTTCGAGGTTAATAAATGGCTTGAAGGGGGTGAAGGTGGAGCAGAAAATTGCTATGAGATAGCCGAGAAGGAAGCCGCCAATGCAGCCAAGAAAAACAAGAATGATGCTTTCAAAAAGGAATTGCATAAAGATGTGGGTATTAGTGGCGCCGATGGCTTTTCGAATACCAATTTCGTGAGTGCGTTCTGTGACGGAGACTAACATGAGATTCATAACACTGATACCGCCAATGAAGAGTGAGATTGCTGCAATACTGCCCAGCATAATGGAGATAATAGAGAAGAAGTTGCTGGCGGGGTGGGAAATATGTGAACCATAATTAACGGTGAAATTACTGGCGGAGCCTTTGAGGTCGGTAAGAACTTTAGTAATTTGATGAGCAGTGGACTCGGTTTTTTGATTGTCTTTCACAGTGATATTGATTTGTTGAATTTGGGGATTAAGGCTCTTGATTTGCTCAATATCAACGATGACGGATTGATCGAAATCTACCCCATTAAAATTAATGGGGTTCTCGGTTTTTTGGAGAGTACCAATAATAATAAATTTGTGACCAGAGAAAGAGAAGGTCTTGCCAATGGGTTCACTGGAACCAAAGAGTTGAAGGGCAAGAGAATGTCCAATAACAGCTGACTTTAGATTATTATCTTGGATAAAATTACCGGACTTGATTTCTAGGTTTAGGATATCCTTGAGGTCGGAATTGCTGGCCAAAATAGTGGCTGAGTCAACGGTGTGATCACCAATGGCAGTTTCGTGGAGAACTGCGAGGGGGGCGATGTTTTTGATATTATCGCTGGACTCTTTAATTTTAGTCAAGTCCTCCATGGTGAGATTTGAATTATTGAAATGGTTTGAGCTTGTTAGTTCGTCAATAATATTTGTAAGATTGTTTTTATTGTTTGCAGGTCGAACAAGAATGAGTTCTTGATTAAGTGCCTTTATCTGAGAGGAGATAAGCTGCGAAATACTGCCTGCAAGACTGAGGATTAAAATAATACTACCTATACCAACTGATATACCAAGACAGGTGAAAAAACTGCGAAACTTGTGTTTTTTGAGAGAATTTTTGGCGATCTCAAAATTAGTACGAAGAAGTAATGACATTATTTTCGGCGTCCTTTCGCTTGTTTTTTATTAGTTTTTGCAGGCTTGGCTTTGATTTTAGATTTCTTGTAAGGTTTTTCTAGCTCCTCTATAGAGGTGACTTTCTTTACGATGCGAATTGAACCGTCACTTGACGTAGATGAGACGACAGGGAAGTCGGGTTTTTTTGATGTTGAATCTGTTTTGACCGGGGTTTTTGCTGGTTGTGTATTTTCATGATCAGTGATAGAGATTTCAGAGGTGGTCGGGTACTTGTAGGAAAGATTAGGAGATTTTGGCTCATTTTTTTCGATTGATATTGTTTCGGTCTGTGCTGCGGCCAAGGATGGGTCAGGAGGAACGATTGGTAATCGGTCGGAGTCTAATATGGAAGATTGGAAGGCTTCAGGATTTTTAGCGCCAACTTGTTGAATAGGTCGAACTTTAATGGTTTGAGTCTCGGAAATTTCTTCTGCCTGAGGGAGATCGTCGATGGTCTCCCTGATGGGTTCTGAAGACTTTTTAAAGAAATTAACTTTAATACGTTCAGGAAGGTCTTCATCTGCGACGGTTTTAATATCGGTGGCAATACGGCCATCGAGCATATGAATAACCCTGGTGGCATAGGAGGTAAGATTTGGGTTGTGGGTGACCATAATAATAGTGTTACCTTTGGAATGAATGCGGCGAAGTTCTTCCATAACAAGATGGGCGTTATGACTATCAAGGTTGCCGGTTGGTTCGTCGGCAAGAATAATTTCAGGAGCTGAAACAAGGGCGCGAGCAATGGCGACACGTTGTTTTTGGCCGCCAGAGAGTTGGTAGGGGTAATAATATTCGCGTTTTTGCATGTTTAGATAGGAAAGCATTTCGGAAGATTTGATGAGACGTTTTGTTTTGGGGACACCGGCGTAAACAAGGGGAAGGGAGACGTTTTCAAGAATGGTCATTTTTGGGATAAGGTTGAAGTCTTGGAAAATAAAACCAATTTTTTGGGCACGAATATGGGCTTGACGAGATTTAGAAAAAACAGTAGTGCGCTCAGAATCGAGATAATAGCTTCCGGAGGTGGGGAAGTCTAGTAAGCCAATGATGTTTAATAGGGTGGTCTTACCGCAACCGGAAGGACCCATGATCATAATAAATTCGCCTGGTTTAACTTCCAGATTAAAATCATTAAGTGCGAATGATTCTGCTTCACCATATCCGAAGCTACGAGTGATGTTTTTTAATTCAATTAAAAGTGAATTATCTTTTCTAATATTACCCTTGTGACTCATTGCTTTAATTATAGCATGCAAGAGAAAAACTAGTGGTTTATGTGGTAAAATTGTTAAAGAAAAAGTGGAGGAATGGTCGATGTCAAAAAGAAAAACTAAGCATTCGAAGAAAACAGTTAGAAAACAGACGGGAAAGAAAATTACGGTGTCTGAAAAAGGCATGAAGGAAGATATTTTGGTGCATAAGATTGTCGAAGCGCCAACTGAAATGCTAACTAAAACACTAGCTAATATGCCAGTTGAAACGATAGCTGAAACTCCAGCTGAAACGACAGCTGAAACAACAGATAAAACGCCAGCTTCTGACACTGAAAAACCTACTACTAGTGAAGAAACTGAAAAAGAAAAGCGCAAGAAGGTTGATGCGATTTTGAAACTTGAAAAAGAGCTGGTGAAAGATCGCAAAAAATTGAAGCGAAAAAATAAGAAGGAAAAAACACATATTCCTCTGTGGACGAAAATTGTAATTGTGGTTTTAAGTTTGATTATCGTAGCGATGATTAGCGTTGCTATTTTTGGATACATGCTGTTATCGCATACTGCAAATGTATTCAAGGGTAATCCAATGGATATCTTGATTGGAACGGATCTAGCACGTGATGAAAATAATCTAACGAATATTTTGATTTTTGGGACCAGTGAAGATGCGGAGGGGCATGACGGGGGGTTACTAACGGACTCAATTTTAGTGGCGTCGGTTGATCAGGAAAAGAAAACGTCGAAAATTTTTAGTATACCGAGAGACCTTTGGGTGAACTATACGGTACCTGGTGGGGAAACGATGAACTGCGTGGTCGGTACACAAGGGAAAATTAATGCGACTTATATGTGTGCTTTAAATGAATATAAAAATAATAAAGATCAGGCCTCGAGATATTTTGCTAAGAAAATATCGGAGATTACGGGTTTGAATCTACAATATTATATTTCCTTAGATTGGAGTGCGCTGAGAACAGTGGTGGATGAGCTGGGGGGAATCGATGTGGATGTTTATGCAGATGATGATGCTGGTATCCATGATACCTGTCAACACCTTGATCTTCCTAAGGGGATGAATTATGGACTAAATGGTAGTATGGCGTTGAAGCTAGCCAGAGCACGTAATGCGGGTTGTGATGAAGGTGGTGACTTTGGTTTATCGCGAAGTAATTTTGATCGTGAGATTAATCAGCAAAGAATTTTTAATGCGATTAAAAATAAGGCTTTTTCGATTGGTGTGTTGGGAAAACCAACAAAGGTAATTCGATTGATTGATTCACTGGGTAATAATGTGAAGACGAATATTACGATGGCGGAGGTGAGGACTTTGATTGATATTGCGACAAACTTAAATGGGGAAGTGGAATCAATTCCGACGGTTGAACAATTCGGAGTGGGAAGAATTGGGATACAGAGTGTCGTTTTGCCAAGAGGGGCTTCAACTTATATTGAAAGTTCAATGTTTAGCTATGGTGAATTTCAAAGATATTTGAGGAAACAATTAATTAAGGTTGAATAAAAATATTGTTCAGAAAGGATACCGCTTTGTGGTATCTTTTTTTCGCTATCGCTCCATGCGAATCTTAGTCTCGAATCCTCTTTTCTTCTTCGAAGAAATAAAAAATACCCTTGCGGGTCTTTTTTCCATACCTTCTGGAAGCGAGAGGATGAGGGGATGTCGCTTCGCTCCATGCGAACCTTGGGCTCGAATCCTCTTTTCTTCTTCGAAGAAATAAAAAATACCCTTTCGGGTCTTTTTTTCATACCTTCTGGAAGCGAGAGGATGAGGGGATGTCGCTATCGCTCCATGCGAACCTTGGGCTCGAATCCTCTTTTCTTAGAAACAAAAATAACCCTATCGGGTCATTTTTACTTCCTGGCGGAAGCGAGAGGATTCGAACCTCCGATACATTGCTGTATACACGCGTTCCAGGCGTGCTCCTTCAACCACTCGGACACGCTTCCGTCTGGATAGATTATAACAGATATCGGTCGTTTTTTTCAAATATGAATTATAGATTTTAGAACTATAGGATTTTGGAACTATAGAATTTAAATC
>CAUSFJ010000007.1:0-11676 GCA_963531135.1 uncultured Candidatus Saccharibacteria bacterium
TTCTTACTACTCTTCAAGCATCACAAAACACTAAACTAGAAAGACTCGTTTTATCGCGTGAGATGGATGGTGGTCTTCCAATTTCTGAAATTCCCGACAATTCACTCGTCGTCGTTAACGTAATGAGTAATATTGATGGCTGTCTTCTTCAAAATCTTCAAGAAGTTGTTCATTATGTTCATCAAAAACAAGGTTATATTATCCTTGATGCAGCTCAGGCTATAGCTCACCACTCTGCTATTCTTGAACAGACTGAGGCTGACGCAATCTGCTTTTCTGCCCATAAATTATATGCACCGTCCTTAGGTGTTATGGTTATTCGAAAAGATTTTCTTTCCTATATTAAACCTACTTTTCTAGGTGGTGGTATGGTTGATGATGTTGATAAAAACACTTATCTTCCTTCTTTTGAGCATCCCGATAAATTTCACACTGCTTTTGAACCGGGATTGCAAGCCTGGGGTGAGATTATTGCTCTTAATGCTGCTCTTGATTGGCTCGATCAACTTCCAGCTGCCGCCAAGGATCGTCTCTCTTCTTGTTCTGAGAAACTTTATCAATTTCTCTCCACTCATCCAAAGATCCATTGCTTAAATCAATATCCCTCAACTGTCCTCACGTTTTATTTAAAAGACATTGATAGTCACCTCCTTGCTGAAGCTTTAAGTGACCAGGGAATCATGGTTCGCTCGGGGTATTTCTGTGTACACTATTACCTTGATCATAAGCTAAAACTCCCACCCCTTTTACGTCTATCTCTAGGTTATCAAAACACCGAAGCAGAGATCGATCGTGTCATCAAAATATTAAGCAAGTTCTAATCTGTGTATTATAATTAATATCTACTGGAAGGTAATCGAAAAAGGAATTTATGGTTTGTGTTGCTGCATTTATTATCCTAAGTCTTCTCTCTATCTTTGTTGGGTTTTTAAGTATCTTTAATAAACAGTTAGGGCAGAAATATTGGGTAGTCTTTAAAAAAGCCTGGCACTGTGTTTTTAAAAAAGTAAGATTACAAAAATGTGACACTAATTTTAAGGATGATGTAAAGAATACTCTTTTAAAACGTATAGTCCTAAAGAATCCAAAGCTCCTAAAGCCAGCCAGTCTTCTAATCGAGGTCGTCTCTGTTTTAATTGTTTTTATTACCGTTTGGTCCTTTGTTATTGCAATTAAATCACTCCTTGCTCTCTGGGTTTTTGGCACATGTAATGTTTCAGCCCCCAGTCAATGCGGTCTCGGAGCAGAATCTTGTAGTATTGATCAAGCCGAACCCACTGACCTTGCTGGCAAAATTGGTCGTAGTTTCTCTGAATGGGGTGAAATTTTTTCCGCCATTCCTGATCGCTTGAAAACTTGGCAAGAAAAAGAATACTTTATTTCCGCTAGTATCCCTCTAATTAATTTAACCGACGACACTGAGGATCAATCAAAATACCAGACCCAATCAAAACAGCTTCTCGACTTCTATCAAAATCAAACAACCCCTGAGGGCTTAAATATTGCCATTGATCTAGTTGATCCAGGTTGTGTTATTTGTATGCAGTCATATCGTAATCAAAAACAATCAGGTTTCCTTGATCGTTATTTTACTGTTGCCAATCTCTATGCTATCCCCAATACTTCCGGTGCATATAAGTTTGAAAACTCTAAGCTTATTACCGATTATCTAAATACCTCAGTTTTTCTTGTGCAGGATTATTTAAAATCCCATAAACTTGAATTATCTACAGAATTATCAAATCTCTTACGTCTTCCTACTAAGCTGATCAATCGCCTCTATGCTGAAACAAAAGATAATCGAAACTATATTGAATATTTTAACTATACCTATGATGCAAACCAGGCTCTTGCCGAGCTTAATCAATGGGCTAGCGATTTTGGTCTTAGTTCTCACTATCGACAACTAATAGCCGAAGTGGTTTATTCTAGACACCAGCAGCGCTTTGATCAAGATGGTATAAAAAATATTACTGCCATTAACTCTCAAAAATCAAAAAAATCATCTGATCAAAAAATACAATTAGATCAAAACAGGGAAAACCTCTTGAATAGGCTTAATGTAGTCGATCAAGAAATCCAGGAGCTTGTTGAGAAAAAGATTAAGGCTAAAGGTAGTCCTGTCGAGCTTTATAATCAGAAAAAGCATAACGGTCTCTTCAAAATCTAATTAAAATTCTATTAACCACCCCTAAAATCAAAATATCAGGTATAATGACCTTATTATGGAGGTCAAAAAAGTAGAAAAACAGAGGAATTATTCTCTTGATCTTTTGCGTGTCATTGCAATCTTAATGATTATTATTTTCCACGTCTGTTATAAAGCTCTCATCTTTAATAACCTCAGTGAATTCAATAAGTTAATTGTTGCCTTCTTCCTGCATTTTGGCGAGATTGGTGTTAATCTTTTTATGCTCATTACAGGCTTCTTTTTATATAAAAGTAATAGTTCTAAAACTACAAAAATCATTCGTCTCATATATGATATCTGGTTTTATTTTATTCTAAATATTATTCTCTGCGCCATCGTTAAAGGTAGCTATATTGTCACACTTAGCACATTCTTTCCGACCAGCCTCGGATATTTTTGGTACGTCACATGCTATATCTGTATTTTAATTTTCTCCCCTTATCTTAATCTCTTGATAAAAAATCTTGAACAAAAAGATCACCGTAGATTGTTAATAATTTCTCTCATTATCTTGTCTGTTATCCCAACTATCAGTGGTCTAGCTATCGCCAATGTCGAAAATGGCCAAGTTTATAGTCGATTCATTTGGTTAATTTTTATGTATTTTCTCGGTGCCTACATTTCAAAATATCAAGAGAGCGACCGTCTACTAAAAAACGACCGTGAGTTTTTTATTAAGTTTAATATCCTCTCTTCATTTTTTGCTATCATCTTTATTTTTATCTTTAAGTATCTTTCAGTCTCATTTATGCCAAAAGTGCCTATGTTCTATATGTGGCCACCAAATTCCATTATCGTTTTTCTCATGAGTGTTAGTTTATTTATAATCTTTGTAAAAACTAATCTAATAAAGAAAACTAAGGCTATTAAGTTTATAGAAAAAATATCTCAACACACTCTTGGTATCTATCTGCTCCATGATGCTCCTTATAATTATCTCATTTTTGCCGACTGTTTTATTTGGTTCCAAGGGTTTAGTACCTCTAAGAATCTCGTCTTCTTAATTATTCTAATCACAATCCTCGTCTTTGTTATAAGTCTGATCGTCTCGATTATTAAAAAATTCACTGCCGACCGACTCTATCAGATGATATTTGATAAAATAGAACAGAAACTTAAAAAGTCCTTAAATTCTTCTAACTTATAAAAACATCCTCAATATGCTAAAATATAACCATAAAAGGTATATATTGATATGGCCAAATCAGCAACAAGAAAACAGCGCAAAAATAAAGCCCCAATCTTTATTATTTTCTTTTTTATTCTTGCTATTATTGCTACGATTATTGTCTTGAAGATTTTTAAAATCATAGATACTAAAGGTAAAAACCCCTCAAGTCCCGAAACAACGGAAATTGTTCACCAAAAGACCGATCAACCTTCTACTAATATTGAGAATCAACCAATTCACACTGAGGATGGTACAAAAGAAGATGCCGAGGCTGGTCGTACTCCAAAAACACCAGAGCAATATGAGGGGCAAGATGTCAATCAGCTTGATAAGCTAACTGGCACTATTACTTATTCCGAAAAGTCAGGCGACAAATATCGTATACGTGTCAATATTAATCAGTTTCTAAAGCTTCCTGGTACCTGCAAACTCACTGTCACTTCAGCCAGTACTGTTGTATATACTCAAACTGTCAGTATTATCTCCAATCCTTCCTCTGGTAGTTGTGAAGGTTTTGATATTCCACTTTCTAGTATCCCCTCAGGTGATCTTAATATTAAAATCGAAGTTAACGCAAATCAAAAAACAGGTTTAATTGAAGGAAGAATTACTAACTAATGAAGAAAAATCTTGTACGTATTATTCCGGAGAACACGGATAGAAAAATAGTAGCTCATCATGGCGATGCGTCTGCTAATTTTTCTTTCTCAAAAACATCAAGAAATATATTAGTACTTATTTTTGTTTTCTTTATGATTTCTGCTCTCAGTTTTCTACTTGTTAAAAATCTTAAAGAGTCACAAGCCTATGATGTTTCAAAATTTAGTGCAGGTAATATTATATCCGACTATACCATGTCAAATACTGAAACAATGAATGAGCAGCAAATTCAGGAGTTTTTAACCTCCAAGAATGCTTGTAATGATCGCAATATTCAGCGGGCCACCAACTTCCCAGGCTACCAGTATCACATTGAGAATGGAAAATTCGTCTGTCTTTCCGAAGAAACTTTTGAATACAATGGTGAAAAACAAACTGCCGCCAGGGTTATCTATCAAGCTAGTCGTGATTTTCAAATCAATCCACAGGTCCTCATTACCCTGATTGAAAAAGAGCAAAGCCTAGTTACTGATACCTGGCCCAATCACATTCAATACCGTAGCGCCACTGGTTTCGGCTGTCCAGATACCGCTGCCTGTGATGCAAAATATTATGGTTTCCGCAACCAAGTCAGAAATGCCGCCAAACTCTTTAGGGATGTCCTGGATGGTGGTTATACTAATTACCCAGTTGGCGAAAACTTTATTTATTACAATCCAAATTTCTCTTGTGGAGGCTCTAAGGTTTATGTTGAGAACCTTGCCACTTCTGCCTTGTATCGCTATACCCCATATCAACCAAATGCCGAGGCTCTTAAAAATTACCCAGGCACTTCGTATTGTGGTGCTTATGGTAATCGCAATTTCTATATGCTCTTTTCTCGTTGGTTTGGAGACCCTACTGTTTCAAAACAAGTTATTAAATTTAAAACCATTGTAAGGCCAGACGCCACTGCTAGCAAGCAGGGGATTATTCAAGATGGTAAATACTTCCTCTCCACTGGTTTAGATTCAAACTTCTATCTTGATGTTCAGTATGCCAGCAAAAATGAGCATGCGCTTATTCAGATGTATTCTCAATGGTCTAAAGAAAATCAGGCTCAGCAGTGGCAGTTTACTCATCTTGGTAATAATATTTACACTATCAAAAGCGTCCTCTCTAATAAAAATCTTTCATACAGCTTTGATGATATTCTAAATAAGCCACAGTTAAAACTCACCACTGAAAATCTCGATGACTGTTCTAATCGCTGGAAAGCAGTTAAAACTCAGAATCAGTATACTTTTTATTCTTCCTGCGATGAAGCTAGAACTCTAGCCGTACGCGGTCAATCTGTTACTTACGCTACTCCAGTAGAAGTAAATCTATCTAGTAATCCAATCCTGCAATCTGAATACTGGCAACTCACACCTGCTTCCACCCCCGCTCCAATCAAACCTCTCATTGAAGATGGCAACTATTATATCAAAACCTCCCTCAATCCAAACTTCTATCTTGATGTTGCTTTCTCCAGCCCAGCAGATTTTGCCAAAGTCCAACTCTATTCTCAATGGTCTAAAGAGAACAAAGCTCAAATCTGGAATATCAAACATCTAGGTAACAATAAATATCAGATTAAAAGCAGTCTCTCCGGTAAGCTCCTCAGTTTCAATCTCAACAATGTTTCAAATAATGAGCCAGTCTTCCTCCTGTCAGAAAGAAATAACAACTGTTCACAAATTTGGCAAGCTGAACAAGTAGATGGTGGCTTCTTCTTCCATACTACTTGTGATGAGAAAAAAGCATTAGATGTTAATGGCGCTCTTGCTTATTATGGTACACAGATTCAGATCTGGGATAAATGGTCCAACACCAATAAAGCTCAGATCTGGAGTTTAGAGAAAATCACCTCAAAGATTGAATCTGTTCCTGAACCTACTCCTGCGCCTGCTTCCACCCCCGCTCCAATCAAACCTCTCATTGAAGATGGCAACTATTATATCAAAACCTCCCTCAATCCAAACTTCTATCTTGATGTTGCTTTCTCCAGCCCAGCAGATTTTGCCAAAGTCCAACTCTATTCTCAATGGTCTAAAGAGAACAAAGCTCAAATCTGGAATATCAAACATCTAGGTAACAATAAATATCAGATTAAAAGCAGTCTCTCCGGTAAGCTCCTCAGTTTCAATCTCAACAATGTTTCAAATAATGAGCCAGTCTTCCTCCTGTCAGAAAGAAATAACAACTGTTCACAAATTTGGCAAGCTGAACAAGTAGATGGTGGCTTCTTCTTCCATACTACTTGTGATGAGAAAAAAGCATTAGATGTTAATGGCGCTCTTGCTTATTATGGTACACAGATTCAGATCTGGGATAAATGGTCCAACACCAATAAAGCTCAGATCTGGAGTTTAGAGAAAACATTTCTTTAGTACCCACTCTTCTTTCTCTATCGTGCTATAATTAAAACATGATGAAGGTAGATAAATCTTGCTTAAAAAACTGTATTTTAATATCCGGAACCGACCAGATTCTTTCGCAAAAAATTGCCGACAACCTTGGTCTTAAATTAGCAAACCGTACTTCGGATACTTTTAGTGACGGAGAAGTTCACGTTCAGATTCTCGACGATATTCGAGGTAAAGATGTCTTCATTATTCAGTCTACCAACCCTCCCATCGATCAGCATCTTTTTCCAGTTTTACTTTTAGCAGATGCCGCAAGACGTGGTTTTGCCAAGAGCATTAATCTAGTCATCCCTTATTTTGGTTATGCTCGCCAAGATCGTATGGCTGAACCCAACACTCCAATCAGCTCAAAAGTTATCGCTGATATCTTACATTCTGTTGCCGTTAATCACGTTATCACCATTGATCTGCACTCCGCCCAAACTCAAGGTTTCTTTGATATGACCATAGAAAATATTACTCTTGAAAAGCAATTTGCCGCCTATATCGAAAAACATTATAAAAAAGATTCTTTTGCTATTGCTTCACCGGATGCTGGTGGTGTTAAGCGTGCCCGCAAGATCGCCGACCTAGTTCACTGTAATGATGTTATCATTATTGATAAAAACCGTTACGTTAAAAATAAGAGCAAGGTCATGAATATTATTGGTGACCCCAAAGATAAAAATATTATCATTATCGATGATATGATCGATACCGCAGGTACCATTTGTCATGCTGCTGCCGCCCTTAAAGAAAAAGGTGCAAATCATGTCAGTGTCATGGCCACTCACCCAGTTTTTAGCGGTAATGCTTATGAAAACCTCAGTAAAGAGGATATCGATAAAATTATTGTTACCAATACCCTCACCGTCAAACCCGAACTCACTAAAGTTGACTTTATTGATATTTCAGAAATTCTTGCCGAAAATATTTATCAAATTTTTAGTCATAAATAGGGAATTATATGCAAAAAATTAAGAACATCATCAAGCTTCTTCGTCCAAAACATTCAATCAAAAATCTTCTAATTTTTCTTCCATTAATTTTTGGACTCCGCAACCTCACCTTTCAAGATTTTCGTAGTTGCATTGCCGGTTTCTTCGTCTTTTGTTTGGTGGCCTCCTCAATTTATATTATTAATGATTATAAAGATATTGAAAAAGATCGTTTACATCCAGTTAAGAAAAATCGCCCGCTAGCTAGTGGTGCCGTCACTAAAAAAGAGGCCTGGATTACCTTAGCCGTCCTTCTGATCTTAGCCACTGTTATTTCATTAATTTTTCATTTCTCTTGGGTCTCTATTGCGCTCATTGTAGCTTATTTCTTCCTTAATTTATTTTACTCTCTTGGTCTTAAGAACATTCCAATCATCGATGTTTCTATTCTCGCCTCAGGTTTCCTTATTCGTCTCTTCCTTGGTAGTAGTCTCACTAATATTGCTATCTCCGCCCTACTCTACCTAGTTGTTATGTCCGGCGCCTTTTATCTAGGTATTTCAAAACGCTATAATGAAATCACCAAGACCGGTAGTCAAACTAGAGCTGTCCTCAAAAAATATAATGCTGATTATCTCAAATCTATCATGAATATGTTCTTGATGTTAATCATCGTTTTTTATACTGAATGGTGCATCAATGCTAATAATTCTCATCGTGACCTCTATCTTATTAGTGTCCCTCTTCTCATTATTCTCATGATTTCCTACATCTACACTGCCGAAAAGGATAAATATGGTGATCCAGCTGATGTTATCATGAAGAATAAACACCTTGCTCTCATGGGACTTATCTTTGTCGGTTATTTAATGGTCATTATTAGGCTCTAATATGAATGTTTATGATTTTGATAAAACCATCTATGACGGTGATGCTTCCTTAGATTTTTGGAGATATAAAGTCCGAAAGGAGCCGCTCCTATTAGGTTATCTCCCATACCAAGTCTTTTCAGCTTTCCTTTTTAAGGCTAAAATTATTAGTCGTAAAGAATTTAAGCAGCGTTTCTTTATCTTTCTAAGATCCATCCATAATTTAGACCTGAGTAATTTTTGGGATCAACATCAATCCAAAATTAAACCATGGTATCTAAAACAGAAGCAGTCTAATGATCTTATTATCTCAGCCTCACCAGAATTTATCTTAAAAGAGATGACCGATCGTCTTCAAATCTCTCTAATTGGTACTAAAATGAATCCTAAAACAGGGAAGATTACGG
Organism: uncultured Candidatus Saccharibacteria bacterium; assembly: GCA_963531135.1. Classification (GTDB taxonomy): domain Bacteria; phylum Patescibacteriota; class Saccharimonadia; order Saccharimonadales; family Saccharimonadaceae; genus Nanosyncoccus. The sequence continues at coordinate 8,603 of CAUSFJ010000007.1, forward strand.
GCGAGAATTGTCGCGGTGAAGAAAAAGTCCGTCGCTTTCAGAAACAATACCAAGACGCATCAATCAATCAATTCTACTCCGATAGCAAGAGCGATACTCCATTAAAGCTTTTGGCTAAAGAACCATTTCTTGTTAAAAAGGATCAGCTTAGTCCTTGGTCTTAAGTTAATCTAAATTTATTTCATCAAAAAATAAAAGCCCACATGGGCTTTTATTTTAATATAAAGCTCTCCCCCAGAAGAAAACATGTGGATGTTTTTCTTTTGCTTCGTCGTCGATTTCTCGTTTTAGAAACTCAAAATTACTTCCGTCTGCCTTCACGATTTTATGATCCAAAAGATTATAGAATACGCCCATATAGTGATTATTAATTACTACTTTACTTTGTGGATTCTTTTCAACATAAGCTCTCGCTTCCATTAACTCTGTCTTAACTATGCGGTTACTCCCTGGCGTAATCGCTCTGAAATATAGAAATGGTAATTGGTTTAAGATAATAGTTACCACAAGCATTACTGATAATATCTTCGCAAGATGATCTTCCGGCTTCTGGTTCATTCGCCCTAATATGATCGCTAAGGCTATTGGGGTTAGTAGATAAATATTTGGTGCGTATCGAGCCCACCAGTTTTCCGTAGGTAATACCAAATAAAGCAAAATACTTATTAAGACGCAACTAATTATAATTTTATATATAGCCTCGTCACTCCCAGTCTTCTTCTTATTTTTTAAAACAGTAATCAAGTAACCAAGAATTATTGCAATACTTAAGATGAAGATAAAGCTATAGAAAATACCAAAACCGCCAATTCGTGTATCCGTAATATTGAGACTATTAATCTCTTCATTATTCCAAGTTAGTGGAATTTTATATTCAAGTGCCTTCCAAGAATATAACTGCACATTATCACTTCTTGAAAACACAGAAATCAATAGTTTTTCAATCTGATTTTTATTCATTAATTCCGCAGGTTGCATTGTTGTGATAATATCTGAGCGATTATCGCCAAGTAGTGGATAGAAGGGGTTCTTCATCGTAAGCGTATTTTTTACATAGCTAGTACTTCCAATCACTAAGATTGAGAAAAGTATCGAAAATACTGTCATTCCAAACAACTTATAATAGTCGGCAGCCTTAATTTTTTTCTGTACCATAAGGATAGTCAAATAGATGGCCAGTGGTAGAATACCAGCTGCGATCAATAGAATACCAGTTAGTTTTAGATTAGCTAAAATACAAATGCTAAAGAAGAAGATGAATAATAGGTCAACCGTAATTCGTCTATTTTTTATTAGCTCAAAAGTGATCAAGCTAATCGTTGCAATATAGATATAGAAGGCAATGGCTAGATTTCCGTCGATGTAGAAACTGAAAAATTGTGAAATCACTACTGGGGAAAAGACTGTTACACAAGCTAAGACTATGCTTTGTAAATTCTTAAATTTAAATCGTTTAAAATAATTTATCAGTATAAATAATGCTCCGCCAATCAATAGGAAATTCAGTGACTTTGCCGTCTCAATATTCCCAAATACACGGTAGACTGTAGCTCCAAAAATCCAACTTAGATTTTGATAGTGGTCTATCCAGGTAAAAATCTTAGCTCCTCGAATATGGAAAATATTATCACTATAATCTTCCGCTGTCTGATAAACTGGATTCCATCCATGTGCCATCATTCCAATCGCTCCCTTATGATAGCTATTTCCATCATAGGAGGAGTCATAAATCTTGCTAGCCACAAAAATCGCTCCAAACAACATTACTATGAATAAACCAATACTTAGTAGTTTATTTATCTGTGACTTATTATTCTTTGCTCCGATCAAGGTAAAGGTAATTAAAGTAATAATTAATGAGGACCAAAAATTAATAACCGAGATATTTAGCCTAAAGCAGAAGAGAATCACTGAAACCAGTACATCAACTACAATAAAGCCAATTAGTAACAATCCTGTACCGTATATTATTTTTAATAGTCTCTCAAATTTCTTCATAATCTCTCCCTTCTTATTTTAGTATAAATCTTGTAAAGAAATTCTGTCCCATTTCATATTTTGTAATAAAATTCTTGATGAAAACCTTTGATTCATTATGCTCGAAGTTTGCCAGAGAACCATAATCATCACTCTCAAAACGGTACACCGAGGCTTGTTTGTAAGTATATACTAGTGAACGATTAATTTCTGTCAGATTTGTCGGGAGAGACAATAGGAGTATTAAGTTAACAATCCATAATCGATATTTCTTTACCGTCTTGTCTAGATAGAAATTTACGGTCTCAATAAATAATAGAATCATAATTGGTATTGTCGATCGATTGCCGAAATCTGCTCCTCCACCAAGATAAAAGAGCGGTAGAATCGTTAATAAAATAATTGCAAACAGCACCGTGCTTCTGTTCTTCTTTGTTAGAATTGCCAAGAAGATCGAAACTTCAAACACTAAATAAACTACATAAGACAGTAGATATTCTCTGAGAGGAACAATAAATGTCCTAGAAAACATTAATCCCACAGGACTCGAGTTTTGTTTATATAGGAATAAAATTGGTATAACACTTAGTGCCGGAATAATATTCTCAAAACAACAAGCTTTCTTAAAAGTCGCCGAAAAACCCTCTTTTCTTACATCAATTATTAGCTCACGTATCATTATTAATAAAAGACCTACCGTGGGTAGCGGTGCAAAAGCTACTGCAAGTGATAAATATAATCCAAAAAGTTTTATATTTTTATTATTCATTAGTAGCATAGTGACAATCCAAATTGGAATCGCTTGATGAAAAACCCAAAACCAATACGTGAAAAAACCATGAAAGGAGAACATCTGTAATGGTGTGTCAATGTAATTGATCATGTTAGGAAATTCAAAGCTTCCACGAATTAATAATCGGTCAAAGAAATAGGCTAGAAAATCAACTCCTGTTATCGCAATCAAGATTAACAAAATTTTTAAACTTGCTTTCTTAAAAAATCGAAAAATCAGATAGCAAATCGCCACCACTCCAAACTATAAATAGAAGAATCAAAAGAGTGAAGCCCCTGTATAACTCTTACTAATTTTACCCACT
>CAUSFJ010000008.1:0-11416 GCA_963531135.1 uncultured Candidatus Saccharibacteria bacterium
ACAATATACAGGGTAAGAATCGATATTATTTAGTGAAAAGGGTGACTAGATTGACTCATGCAACAGAAAAATGCATTCTAGCAAATATGATATTTGTAAATTATGCATGTTATTTGCTTGAGGGGTGTTATCCGGCGGTGGCATTACAGAAGATTCAGAAGGAAGACTATAGTTTCTTCTCTGAGGCTTGCGTCGATTCGTTTAGTCGTATCTTAAAGATGAATTTAACTGAGTTGCCAGAAGAAGAGATCCAGTCGAATAGTGACGTAATAGAGAGTCTGGAGGCGACCATCTGGAGTCTGGTGACAACCAGGAATTTCGAACAGGCCGTAATTAAAGCAGTTAATCTAGGCCATGACACTGATACGATTGGCGCCTTAACGGGTGGACTTGCTGGACTTTATTATGGCATGCAGGGCATCCCAAAAAGATGGCTAGATAAGTTGAAGAAATTACCGGAACTTGAAACTATTGCCGAAGGTTTCAGCAAGGCCGAAGTCATCATTGTACCTTAGATCATTCACCCCCGAATATGGGGGTGTTTTTATTGTTTTATTGATTAAACAACCAAAAAACCACCTAGACGGTGGATTTTTTTGAACATATAAGCTCTCAACTTTATGTAAGCTGACTCGCAGTTAGCTTGGTTCAACTTGAACTGGTTTAAGTATAAGGTTTTTCCATAAAATAGTCAATATATTTTCCGAAAATAGAGCATTGATTTTTTGATCAAAAAAATAGCCCCGAAGGGCTATTCTTTATTAATTAGATGTCGAGATCATCAAGATCAGCGAGTTCGGCGCGAGTATTTTTGGTAAGAGTAGAATCTTCAGATTCTTCTTCATAATCTTCAACGGTACGAGCAGCAACTGGTTCGCCGGTGGTCTCGAAACTTCCGTTTTCATCGGTATTAACAATTTTGAGATTGTAACGAGCGTCATTTTTGGTTCCTAGAGCACGTAGCAAAGTGCGGATGGACTGAGCGGTTGCACCACGGCGACCGATCACGCGACCGACATCTTCAGGGTCGACACTGAGAGAAAGGAGAACACCTTTTTCGTCAATGGCGCGTTCAATATTTACTTTGTCAGGATTATTTACGAGAGTTTTTACGATGTATTCTACGAATTGTTGGTCAATGGTTGACATAGGTTCTCCAAGTTAATTTTTGTTATTAGAATTATACCATAATGGTTGCGGTTTGATAAATAAAATAAGGTACTTAAAGCACCTTATTTTATTTTCTTATTCTGCAGCTTCGGTTTCTTCTTTTGGTTGATTTTTACGAAGCTTATCTGCGTGTTTTGGTTTCCTGGTCTTTGGATTAGCTTCCTTGTACCATGATGGAAGAGCGATACCTTCTTTTTTGAAGATGAAGGCGACACGTGAAGATGGTTGAGCACCATTCTTTAGATAGAATTCAATTTTTTCTTTGTCTAAAGTGGTTTTTTTAGTTTCTGGGTTGTAATTGCCGACCTCAGCCACAACGCGTCCAGAAAGTGGATGACGCTGGGATTCTTGGACGACTAGTCGAAAGGTTGGGTAATGAGTTCGACCATTACGTTGCATACGAATCGCAAGCATGTTTGCTCCTTAATTAATTTAATATTATTATTTTAAACTATTTTAAAGTTTTTTTCAAGGATCAGATGAATTTAAAAAGCCTCCAAGATGGAGGCCTATATCTATGACACTTTCATCGCCCTTATCAGGTGCTGAAAGTTATTCTCGAGGGAGTAGAGTGTCTTTGCTCTGATTATGAATGGCAGCACCTTATCGGCTGCAATAACACTTTTAATAGAACTCTCCACCCCCCCGGTTAATCCTAAATATATTTCTTTTGACAGTTCTTTGACTTTATCATCAGTGAAGAAACTGTCAACATACTCACGGTCAATGGAAGATATTTTATCTTCCTTGATATTTGCGAAATCGATTAGGATATTCTTGACTATATCCTTTGTGTTTTTTCGCCTCAATCTTGACCCGTATGTGGTCTTACTGTAAATGGTACAGAAATTTTGAACTATCAAACCATCGTCCTGCCCCATGATTAATTGACGCTTCCCCGTTCGGGGGTCGATCTTATCAAAATACTGCTCAATGCCAATTTGTCTCGACAGACTGAGCAATTCTTTTAATATCTTCTGACTGTTTTCAGACTTTATGAAAACAGCATTCTTTAATTCCTCCTCACTGCCGTTATAGTATTTTTCTAACAGGCGCTGATAGTCGCTATGTGGGCGTGAGGTATTTTGTTTTTCTAGATTCATCTGGAGATATTTTGTTCTAGCAAAATCCCCCAGTTCATAAAGCCATTTTGCCATCAGTACATAATATCTGATGACGCTTTCTATTTGGCTTATATTTATTTTTTTTGCTTCCATTTTTTTCTCCCCTTTCTTAAAGTGCAAAGCCATTGACTTTAGAGGATATTTTAACATAATTTCAAGATATTTCAAAACATAAGGGAAATCCTCTTATTGACTAAAATGGATCAAAAAACAACTGATCCTTTCGGATCAGCTGCTTTATTTAATCAAAGATAATTTACCAGTGACGAGACTTTGATCAGTTGACTGTTTTTTATAGTATTTAATCCCCTCAGCTGCGGCGGCGGATTGAGCCTCCTGCTTGCTGTGGCCGATCCCAGTACCTCTATTATGGCCGGCAACTACGACATTAATAGTGAAGATGCGGTCATGATCGGGGCCTTCTTCTTTAATGACATGATATTGAGGAGTGCTGCCTTCAAATTTTTGAGCTAATTCTTGCAAATAACTCTTAGCGTCGCGCCAGGATTCAGAAAGAATGACATCGTCCATTTTACAGATAATATATTGATAAATAAAATCTTTGGCGGCATTAAAACCTTGGTCAAGGTAAATAGCGCCAGTAACGGCTTCAAAACAGTCGGCAATGATGGAGGCGTGAGTACGACTGCTGCCTAGTTTTTCGCCTTTAGAAAGACGAATTAGTGAAATATAGCCAATTTTCTCAGAGGCAGCACCAATTGATTCAGTGCGCACGAGGGCCGACCTCCAGGCAGTCATAATTCCTTCTGGCTCATGAAAATTCTGATATAGAAAATCCGAGACTACAAGCTCTAGAATGGCATCGCCAAGAAATTCTAGACGTTCATTGTGTTCGACGATAAATTTTTTATGTTCATTAACAAAGCTTCGATGAGTAAGAGCGGTGATAAAGAGTGTAATATCGTTAAATTTGATACCCATTTTCTCTTCAGCGAAGTTACTATATTCGTCAAGTATGTCTTTGGTGTAAGTTTCTGGCAGACGATCGTCGATAATCTTCTTTTTCACCGAAGCCTCACTGATGTGTTTTTTGATGGTTTCTAGGTCAATGTTGTATTTCTTTAGATAATTATCCATGTTTTCCTTTCTGGAACTCACTTCGGTACTAGAGAAAGGTCTAGTACCTGATGAAATCCCGAATATTAATTATTGCAAGTCTCCAGCGCGAATACGTTTTTTAGCAATGAGCATGAGTTTTTCGATATCATCGTACTCAATTGCGTTCAAGGCGTCACGGAAGCTAAACCACTTAATACCATTCATCCATTTTTCTTTGGTTGGGCGTTCTTTTCCGTCAAGAGCGCGAACTAGATAGATCTGGGTGGTCATAAGGACAAGCTTATCAACACGGCGATACTTAAAATGTATCTTGCCGAGCCAGGACAAAACTTTAATATGGTTTAAACCTGCTTCTTCACCGATCTCGCGAATGGCGGTCTGCTTTGCGGTTTCACCTGTCTCAATGTGCCCCTTGGGGATAGTCCAACGGTTCTTGGAATCTTGAATTAATAAGATCTCAATGTCGTTTTTCTTTTCGTTAAAACGAAAGACTATACCACCTGAGGTCGGCTCTCTAACAATTTCCTTGATTGCTGGCTTCTTCTTGAAGGTTTTTTGATCAAGAGTTTGACTGCACTCAGTTTTTAACGGACGAATACGTGAACGTGATCTAGTATTAGTATTACGGTTTGAGAAATCTTTTGGTTTATTTGATTTATTGTTCGGAAGCGTTAGTTTGGGACTCAACTTGCGATTTTGATCCTTCATGTTCTCCCTCTTCATTGTTCAATCCAAGTTGCTTGAAGGCTGTGCCTAAGACACCATTAATAAACTTGGATGAATTATCAGAACCAAAAGCTTTTGCTAGTTCAACAGCTTCGTTGATAACTACTTTTGGTGGAACAACTCTTATTTCAAGTTCATAAAGACCGATGCGTAAAATATTACGATCGATGGCTGCGATGGTTTCTAGTGGCCATTCTGGGGCCAAGGGTTGTAATTCACGATCAAGTTTAGCTTGATTTTCTACAACACCGTTGGCAAGACCGAAGACAAATTCAGTATCTCCGAGTGCCTTGGAATATGGTTCAATATTTTTAGCGATGATAGACTGGATTTCGGCTGTAGCATCGCCCGCCTTTGCTCTAAACTCGTATTCATACAAGCTTTGTTATGCAATGATTCTACCGATGTGCCGATTACTTGCCATTATTTTTCGCTTTTCTTTGTGTTATTTGAAACTTTAGCAGTTCTTGGGGTTTTGACCTTTAGGTTAGGGGTCTTTTTGGCTGTTTCAAAAGCCTTTACTGGTGATTTCTTATTAACAGCACGAGCTAATACAAGACGTAGGTGACTTCGGCGAAGACCGGTCTTTCTTGGGCTGCTTTGCTTTTTAGGTTCAGGCATTAAATGCTCCTTATTAGTATATTGACAATAATTTAGGTTATTATATACAAAAAGTCCTATTTTTTCAAGTGGAGTTTTGAAATTTTGAGGGGTTAAGCTACGATATTGATCAGCTTTGCGCCCTTTGGCATAATTATCTTTTTTGGCTCGCCGTTTAGGTATTTTTGAACGTTTTCTTGTGACAAGGCAAGTTCTTTAATTTTTTCTTGATCTGCTAGATCATCGGAATTAATTTCTAACTTAGCGCGAACCTTGCCATTAACCTGCACAATAAGCTGCACGGTATCTGAAACGAGATAAGCTTCGTTGTATTCAGGCCATTTATCATCAGCTTCTTCTTTTTCTAGAATTTCAGAGGCTAGGTGAGGAGCGAAAGGCTTAAGTAGCTTAGCTAAGATAATGATATCTTCAGTTGAAGCACCGATCTTATAAAGCTCATTAACGTATTCCATCAAGGCAGCTACTGCAGTATTAAAATTGGTATTTGCGATATCTTCTGTAACTTTTTTGATTGTTTTATGTCGTATAAGTTGAGTAGGGGTGCCAGAGTGAAGTCGATTATTTTGTTGATTAATGGCGAGGTTAAAACAACGATTGAGGAAGCGGTAGACTCCACCAATTGCCGTTGTGCTCCAGGCTGCATCTTCGTTATATGGGCCAATGAAGAGTTCGTAGGTCCTCAAGGTATCTGCACCGTAGCCAGAGTCGATGACATCGAGAGGATCAATAACGTTTCCTTTTGATTTTGACATCTTTTTACCGTCTGGTGCATTAATATAGCCGTTATAAAGAAGTTTTTTGACTGGCTCTCTGAATGGTAGGTAGCCTTGATCGGCAAAGAATTTACACCAGAAACGGATATAAAGTAGATGTGCAACAGCGTGATCGGCACCGCAATAAATATCAAGAGGCTCCCAGTATTTAACAGCTTCTTGCTCCCAAGCTGAAGAAGTGGAGTGCGGTGATGCGTAGCGCCAAAGGTACCAGGAGGAACAGGCGTAACCATCTAGCGTATCGGTCTCTCGAATCATCTCCTCGCCATCAATAGTGACTTTTAGCCAATCTTCAGCTTTGGCTAATGCAGAACGGCCAGTTTTATCTGGACGGTAATCTGATACTTCAGGCAAGACAACTGGTAATTGATCCTCCGGAATAGCATGTGGTTGACCATCTTTATCGTAGGCGATGGGAATTGGGCAACCCCAGTATCGTTGACGGGAAATAAGCCAATCGCGCATACGATAAGTGACTTTTTTGCTAGCAACGGCTTCTCCAAGGTCTGATAGAATTTGACTTTCGGCCTCTTTAGAAGTTAAATTATCATATTTTACTGAATTTAATAGAATACCTCGATCGTGGAAACATTGCAGAGCGTCACCATCATGAGCTTCAGATTGATTATTTAGCTCAACTGGTTTAACCACTGTTTTGATTTTTAGCTGATATTTTGAAGCAAAGGCAAAATCACGTTCATCGTGACCTGGCACTGCCATGACAGCACCATCGCCATAATTAATAAGAACGTAATCTGAAACCCAAATTGGGATTTCTTCTTTAGTGACTGGATTAATAGCGAAGCTGCCAGTAAATACGCCAGTCTTTTCTTTGTTTTCTTGACGTTCAATTTCCGATTTCTTAATAGCGGCAGCACAGTAGTTTTTTACTTCTTCTTCTGTATCTTTGGTAATTAAATCAGGAATTTTCGGATGTTCAGGTGCAAGTACCAAAAATGTTGCGCCACAAATAGTATCAAGGCGAGTGGTAAAGATATCGATAGTATCTTCTTGGTCTTTGACTTTAAATTTCACATTGGCGCCCTCTGATCGTCCAATCCAGTTTTTCTGCATTGTTTTGATTTTTTCGGGCCAATCTAGCTGATCAATTTCATCTAAAAGCTCGTCAGCATATGCAGTGATCTTAAAGAACCACTGTTTCATCTTTTTCTTTTCGACTTCGGTACCACAACGCCAACAGTGCCCATTTTCGACCTGTTCGTTGGCTAAAACAGTTTGGTCGTTAGGACACCACCATTGATAGCTTTCTTTCTGATAGGCGAGTCCTTTTTTAAATAGTTGCAAGAAACACCACTGGGTCCATCGGTAATATTCGGGGTCTGAGGTATTAATTTCACGATTCCAGTCAATATAAAAGCCTAGGCGCTTGGCTTGTTTTCTGAAGTTATTAATATTGGTTTTAGTGGCTTCAGCTGGGGAGATACCAGTCTTGATTGCGTAATTCTCTGCAGGAAGTCCAAAAGTATCATAACCAAAAGGTCGAAGAACGTTTTTACCATTTTGAGCATAGAATCTTGCCAAAACGTCAACAATAGAAAAATTACGAACATGGCCAACATGAAGACCAGCACCAGATGGGTATGGGAACATTTCTGCGAGGTACATTTTTTCTGCCCCAGTTTCAGTTGCACGAAAAGCTTGCTCGGTCTCCCAGATTTTTTGCCATTTTTCTTCAATTTTTGTTGGATTATATCTTTCCATAATAACTCCCTAATCTTATTTATTATACCAGAGTTTAAGATTGATTTAAATTTATACCGTATCTCAAATAGAAGAGGAGGATGGCAGTAGCAATGGAAACATTAAAAGATTCTTTTTGGCCAGACATGGGAATCTCCAAAAATAAATCAATAAATTGATGAAGCTTAGGCGAGATTCCTTCCACTTCTTCTCCGAGAATTAGAGCAACCTTAGAGTCTAGTAGATCTGGAAGAGAATGTTCGGTGATTTGATGTAGACGAGTATCTTTCAGATTATTCTCTAGACCCACAATTTGATAACCCTGAGTCTTTAGGGTGCGAATTGACTCAATTATATCTTGAGAATGTGAAGATAGTAGGGTTTGTTCAGCGCCAAGGGCGGTTTTATGAATTTGATTCGTTATTTTTTCTGCAAGATGAGGTAGGAGAGTTGAATGAGGGATTGGGGCTGGAGTAAAACCAGAGTAGATAATTTGATCTACAGAAAAACCGTCAGCAGTTCGAAGGATAGAACCAACATTGTAGGTTGAACGGATGTTATGTAGAATTAAGACGATTTCCATATCTCTATTTTATCATGTCTATTGAGGGGTTATTTTGTTATAATAAGCTTATGGATAAAATTACAGAAGAATGGCTAAATGAATTATCAGCCAATAAAATTTCAGGGCCAGACGTTGACCGTTCTTTAGCTTATGCTAAGGATCTACTAAAAGGCCTATCAACGATTCGCCGATTCTCGCAAGGGGTAACAATCTTTGGTTCGGCTAGGACGCCAGAGACGGATAAGTATTACATTAAGGCTCGCGAACTAGGTCGTTTACTAGCGGAAAATGGCCACCCAGTAATTACTGGTGGTGGTCCTGGTATTATGGAAGCAGCCAACCGTGGCGCATATGAATATGGGGGACGCAGTGTAGGGTTGAATATTAAGTTGCCTTTTGAACAGCACGAAAATCCTTATCTTACCGACTCAATGGAATTTAATTACTTTTTTGCTCGTAAGGTGATGCTAGTAATGTCTAGCAAGGCTTACGCTTTTTTCCCTGGCGGGTTAGGTACGCTTGATGAAATGTCTGAAGTTTTAATTTTAATTCAAACAGGTAAGATGCCAAAGATGCCATGCTACTTAATCGTAAAGTCTTATATGCGCCCACTAGTAAAGTTCTTCAAGACTACTATGTTAAAAAACAAGATGATTAAAGAGGAGGATCTTGATCTTTTTGTGATGACAGATGATATTACAGAAGTGGTGCTAGCAGCAAACAAAATTGGTCACATCAATATTAACGATAATATTTATAATCGCGTTAAATCAGTATAAAGATTTATTAAAAAATATGAGGCTTCTACCTCATATTTTTTTATAAATAAAGTCGCTGAATTGGCATTGGGTGATATTTTTCATTCGCTGAAAGTATACCCTTAGTGGAGCCGATTTCAGAAATAACTGAGGTAGCATTAGCAGCAGCTGCAATGAGGCTGTGTTTAAAGTCTAAACCATCGAGAAGGCCGGCAAGAAAACCGGAACCAAAGGCATCACCTGCGCCCGTAGGATCGATTGGGGCTTTTTGTTCATATTCAGCCAGACGATAGATTTCTTCTCCAGATTTGGCAATACTACCACTTGCGCCCGCGGTGATGATTACTGTCTTAGTATATGCAGAAAGCTTAGTGATGAGTTCTTCAAGGATTTCTCCGCCAACTAGCATCTTGGCTTCTTGTTGATTAACGAGCAGAACACTAATATCAGACAAAAGCCCTAAGACTTTTTTCTTTTGTTTTAGTTCTAGTTCGCCGGGATTCCAGAAAACTTTAATTTGTTTTTCTTTAGCCTCTTCAATAAATTCTAGAGCCTTATCTAAATCACCATTTAGAGTTGTGAGATACAGCCAATCTGGATTAGCCAGATTAAGATCGTGAGACTCTAAATTATTTGAGGTTTTAGCTGCGCCTAGACAGTTCATTGTGGTCCTGGTGGCGGTTTTTGAATCTAGCAGAACAACAGAGGTACCAGTCTGAAGCGGAAGCTGATTTAGATAACTCGTATCAACACTTTCATCGATTAGAAAATCCTTAATAGCTTCTGCCGAGCGATCCTGGCCGAGGTTGCTAATTAAAATTGACTGATGACCATGACGAGCAAATGTTACGGCCGCATTAACGCCACTACCACCTAGCTGATAATAGATCTGGTCGATGTCGACTTTCTCGCCGATGGAGACTTTTTGTTTATTGATAATAAAGTCATCATGATCTACTAGTATAATTTGCTGCATTGCCGCACCAATAGTAAGGACACGAAGGATTAGCTGTTCTTTGTAGTGGACTTTACGATATAATTTTGAAGCTACCATTACATGATTCCCCGTTTTTTTGATTCCTCAACAAGCTGATCAAAAGCCGCTTTTTTGTCTTGTGTTTTTGAAATAGCGGAGCCAACATTAATAACATTTAGGTCAGCGTGTGCAAGAGCGCGAACATTGGTTAGGTTTGCACCGCCATCCCAGCCAATTTCTACCGTGGGGTTAATTTCACGAATGAGCTTAATTTTTTCCATCTGTAATAGGTCTGCTTGGCCGCCTTGCTTACCAAGGGAGCCAGCAAAAATAAGAACATGATCCACAGCTTCAATGTAGGCCTTAACTAGACCAGGATAAGTCCCTGGTAAAAGCGCTAAGCCTGTTTTAATACCAGCTTTTTTAAATTCACTAAAGAATGGGGATAAATCCTCGCTAGCCTCAGCATGCAAGATACAGAGTGACGGCTTGAGTCGAAGAAGATGAGTGAGATGATCGCTTGGTCTTGCTGACATCAAATGTAGATCAAAAGAAACTCCTTGAGGCAGACCAGCAATTGTGGATTCTTGGAGGCTTTTATCGGCCGTGAAGGTGCCATCCATTAGATCAATCTGAATTCTTTTAGCAAACTGCGGATAGGCCTGCAACTGTGCCGCAAAGACCTGCGGATCATTAGTTAGAATTGTCGGTACTATATATACATCCTCACCCATAGTTTTCCTTTATTAATAAATTGATTCCTCATCAAGTCGTTGGTTGCGCCTAATATATCTTTCTTCGGGCAAAAAATTACCGCGAAGGAACATATCGATGGCCTGATCAATATTTGCATCATCCATAAAATCAGAAGAAAGACAGAGGACATTAGCGTCATTATGAAGTCGACCAAGACGAACTAACTCTGGAGTGTAGCCACAGATGGCACGGATTCCCTTAAAACGATTGGCCTGAATGGCAATACCGTGAGCTGAGCCACAGATAAGAATGCCGCGAGAATTAGCAGTTTCCCTGACGGCGCGTGAGACTGCGATGGCATAATCGTTAAAATCATCGTCTGGACGAATAGTCTCTGGACCGAGATCGACAATTTCATAACTATCCTTCCATTCAGAATTGGCAAGAGTGGCAAGAATATGTTGTTTGGCGACGAAGCCACGGTGATCTGAACCAATAAAAATCCTCGGCATATTAGTTTTTCCCAAAATCAGCGGCTAGCTCTACGAGACGGTTTGAATAACCCCATTCATTATCATACCAAGCAACCACTTTTACTAAATTTTTGTCGACAACGTTAATCAGAGGAAGGTCAACAATGCTTGAATGTGAGTTACCACGATAATCAATCGAGACAAGTGGCTCTTCAGAGACACCAAGGATACCTTCATAGAATGGTTCTTTGGCAGCATTTTTAAAGACTTCCTGAAGTTCTTCTATAGTAGTGTCTTTCTTCAGGACTGCAGTAATATCGGCAAGAGAGACAACTGGCGTCGGAACACGAATTGAAAGTCCGTCAAATTTGCCTTTGAGGGCAGGAATAGTGAGAGCTGCGGCTTTGGAAGCGCCGGTTGAAGTAGGGACGATATTCTCGGCAGCTGCGCGGGCCTCACGAAGATCCTTAGCTGGCGCATCCAAGATACGCTGAGAAGCAGTATAGGAATGAACGGTGGTCATAAGAGCTTTTTCGATACCAAAGTTATCTTCAAGTACCTTCATAACTGGAGCAATACAGTTGGTGGTACATGATGCATTGGATATAATCTTGTCATCTTCTGTTACAGTATCTTCATTAACGCCAATGACGATGGTTTTGGCGCCTTCTCCTTTGGCTGGAGCGGAAATAACTACCTTCTCGGCACCGGCTTCAAGATGGGCGGCAGCCTTAGCTGGATCTGTGAAAAAAC
>CAUSFJ010000009.1:0-10841 GCA_963531135.1 uncultured Candidatus Saccharibacteria bacterium
TGGGGTCAATATTCTGATCGCGGACTAACTCACGCTCTGAAAGATAAGAGTTGTGAATAAAACGAATTGCTTCGGCCTGAGCTTCGATTTCATTTCTGGCCATGGAAACCTCGAGAGTACCTTGAATGAGCGAAAGATTTCGATTCATGAGGCCAATCGATACAATGGTAATGATTGAAAAAATAGTAAAACAGAAAATAATCTCAATAATAGTATCGCCACGGCGAGAAGAAGGATTCGAGGAGTCCTTATAAGGGCAGCTCTTGGCTTGGGCAACCTTTAAATTTTTAAAAAAGTTTAACATATACATTACCATTATACGCCATTATTGACAGGGATTATCATTACTATCGATATCGACTAACTGAACGGCGGAAGAGTTGTTGCCATCAGCTTTAATGCGGATTGGGCGACGCCTCTTGGGGGCGAGAGGAATATCATCAGAGGAAACACACAGAGTAAAATCTTGTTTGTTTTGCATTCTGGAATCTTTAAGCTCGTACTCTAGAATATTAGACGTGCCAGAAACAACTTCACCGAGTGCGCCATAAAGCAGAGCGCTACTAGCATAGGGGCGGTACTGATCAAGACTAGCGGTCTCACAGGATTGATTAGGGGCATTACGATTGAGTTTTTCGAGCAAATCACCAACATCAAAAGTTTGACCTGGCTGATCATAGTAATAAGTATGAACAGTACCGGAAACTGGAGACCTGACGACCATGATAGCGCCACGTAATAATTCTTGATTAGCGGTTTGTTCAATTCTAGCTTGCCATTGTGGAGTATATGAGGCTTCTTGTCCTGCAAAGTGTACTCGACAGGAGCCTGGAGCACTTCTCAGAGTGACAACATTGGCAGCAACGGCTTTAAGTGAATTAATAGCATTGTCACCGGTGGAATTTTCGATATTCATTTGGCCGGTATAAACACGTCCGATAATGTCGTACATGTGAACTTTTGTACTAGGAACGCCAGTTTCAGGATCTTTCTCACCAAAAGTAATGAGCTTACCATAAATTGCACAGCGACTGCGACCAGGATAATTATCGGTATCAGTATTTGTCGTAAGGCGTCCGTTTTCATCCCAGAGTGAGTTTAAAGTGCAAGAAAAACCGCTGTCTTCTGTAAATAATCTAGGATTTTGCACATTAATAGTAGCTGAATAAGCACTACGGAGATAATTTGCGAGATCTGTATAGGAGTCTAAAAAACGCTGTCGATGGATATTGGTGGTTATAGTACTTAGAATAGCCATTGCAAGAGCAGTGGAGATAGTTAAAACCAGCATGACTTCAATGATGGTGAAGCCAAAACGATGACGCGTCTTTTGCATAGTTTTATTATACATGAGCATTTTAGGTTTTACCATAAACTTAAAGATGAAGACTACGACAAGAATGAAAAAAGAGTTGGATAGGGGAGGCTAAAAAGAACCGGAGCCGTAAGGAATTGATTCTAGGATTTTAGCTATAGAGTCAGCTTTTTCAGTATAGCCAAGCCCCTTGTAGGCATCGTAGGAAATACTGTAGTAGATATATTTGGTGCCGTCAAACATGTTTTCAGGAATGTAATTAAATAGTTTTTCTAAGGTCTGATTATATTGTTTGGCCGTGTTATAGATACTAAGAGAATATAGTTCAAGGAGAGCTTTTTGATCATCGTTAGTAATATTAGCAGTTTGAATTCGTTGATTGTAGTTATCAAAAGCCTTGACAGTATTCAGGTTGCCAGCAGAGTCATAGGCGTCTTCTAAATAGCCTGAGCCAATAACGGTATTAATAAATTCAATAGTTTGGAATGGAGTGGCGGTTTTATTGTCAAAATTGTCAATAATTCTCTTTTCACGCTCTGCAGCCATCTCATAATCCTCCTTAAGATCATTGTAAGCCTGAGAACCTTTGGCGCATCTACAATTCACGGAAATATAGTCAGTAGGGTCAATATTGTTATTAGCTGTGCGGGTTGTGGCTTTTTCGCGAGTTATCTGCGAAACAATCAGCCAACTGGCACCAACGATGATGGCAAGAATGAGGATTGAGGCACCCACTGAAGATAGAATAAAGATAAGGGGGTTACTTTTTCGCCAATAATCAAGGCGTTGACGGAGTGCGGTAAATTTAGCCGTACGTTCAGCTTTTTTAGCGGCCCTCATTGCAGCTCTTCGCATGCGCTTATCATTTAGTTCTACCTGTTTTTCTTGACGTTTTTTCTCTTTATCAGTCAAAGTAAAAGGATCAGCTGCAGAACCAGCTAGTGTCTGATTTGCAATATTGCTACTGTGAAAGACTTGATCATTATTGGAATTATCCATAGTACTTATGATTATAGTCTGTGTGGGGAGAAAATACAAGAAAAGACAAAACCCCCGACGGGCGGGGGCAATAATTATTTTAGCGCAACAGCTCGCGCTGAAATGGCAGCGGCAACATCATCAAGAACTTGTTCTGAGCTGGTTAACTCAAATGGTATGCCATTATTGGACAGAATAGCACGCACCTCTGTCTTTTCCTTCTCTGAAAGATTCTTTGCCTTAAACGAGGCTAGCGACGCAAAAGGTCGAGTTTTACATACACCTCGAATAAAATGTAAATAGAAAAATTCACGAGACATTTTCTCAACGATCTCAACTCCACTTTGAAGTACTTTAGACATATAAATCACCTCCCCTGAATGTCTAGATACTATATTATGGCATATTTATCTATATTTGTCAAAATTAATTAACCGCCATATCGATTGTTGCGTTCTTGGATAGCTTGTCTTCGTTTCACTTCAGATGAAAAAGCAATAGTGTAATAACTTTGGACTGAATAGCGGTCATAAGCCATTAAATCTGCAACGGCGGGAGTTTGTTTTTCCTTTGGGCGAGCGTCACTTGGGCAGAAATTACGAAGAGTAAATGGCCTGACGTGATATTTTCTTGCCAAGTCGTTAAGTTCATTGAGGTGCTTGATCACGTTATTATGAGACATGGTACGTTGTTTATCAAATTCTTTTACACCCATAGAAAAGACCCTATCTGGATCTTCATAGCGATAATCAAGATGATCCATAATAGCAAAATAGAATTCCCTGATACTATTAAGATCCTTCTCGGACTCTGGCTGCCCAGAAGACTCGATAGCTTGCTTAAGAGCAGCTGATCTTTCATGATAATAGTTCCCTGCTTGAGCCTCGATTGTTTTATAGGTCTTTTCTTCATCAGTTGTAAGAATCATATACTGTGCACACTCGGCCACCATCTCAAGCGAATTGTCGGTTTTCTCTAGTTCTTTTTTAGCATAACCGATTTCATCAGATAAGGCATCTTCCCATTTCTCAAACTCGGTTTTACTCATTTTTTGGTCTTCTGATTCAAGAGCCTGCCTTCGACGATCAAAGTCTCTTGTAATATCAAGGGCGGCTCGATAAAAATCTGCGGCATAATCTGGAGCTTTTTCTGTTTCTTGTCGCCAAATCTCCTTCGCCATTTTAGCAACATCATCCCATTCGTTAGAAGAATTTTGATTTTGATTAATAGAGTTTTTAGATTCTAAATTTTGCACCATATTTTTCTCGCTTATAGAATATATTGTAACACTTTATAATCTTAAATAGCTTACACTAAAAAAACGACCTGAAGTCGTTTTAAAATTGGTGGGGGCGGTTGGGCTCGAACCAACGACCAAGCGGTTATGAGCCGCCTGCTCTAACCCCTGAGCTACGCCCCCAGGTTGTTATTAATTTTACCACAAACTGATATAATAAGACATATATGAGTGTGCGTTCGAAAAAAGAACAATTCAGGATACGTTTTAACCGTTTACGTTTTTGGGTAAAAACTGAGGTATTAGATTTTAATAATATTTTACTGCTCTCTATTCCATTGCTTTTCTCAGCGCTTTTAATTGCTTCGGTTGGCTCAATTGCTAAAAACTGGGAATTACAGCAACAAATGAACGCCAAACAAACAGAGGTGGAGTTACTCCAACTTGATGTAAATAAGACAAAATTAGAAAATCAATATTACGCGTCTGAGGAATACCAGGAGCTGGAGGCACGTAAATTACTGGGGAAGCAATTACCAGGAGAGGTGATGATTGATTTGCCGAATAATAGTGAAATTGCAAAGAATAAACATCCAAAACTTACCCTTGATGAAAGAATAGAAGCCAGGAAGCTATCAAATTTTGAGCAGTGGTTGGAATTTTTATTTGGCTCCGCTAAAAGCTAGCTGATATTTTACATTCTATTAAAAAATGTTATAATAAGATTGATGTAGGAGTGGCTTAAAAATCCCGCAATAGGGCGGGGGCCATAACATAGTTTTTTAAAAGGAGGATAGAAATGACTATGTTAAGTAATATTTTCAAAGGCCTAGTTGCGATAGCTTTAGTAATTTTCTTTTCAGTGCCGACTAGCTCGGCAAAAGCAGCGTATAGCAGCTGCCAGTGTAGTTGCAATTGTAATTGCAACTGTAATAGCGGGACCTGTAATAAGGCTAGTGGAAACGCTAGTAATCAGATCCAGCCTGCTGGAGAAAAAGAAAAGGCTGTCATGGCTGAGACAAAGAGGGTAACCGACGCTCATATTAGAGAAGATAACCGCAAGCAGTATAGTGGTTATAAGATGCAACTTGCGGATGCCCTCGAAAGCTCTGCCAAGAACTCTGGGTTTACGGTAGTAACTAAGACCTGGAAGGCAACCGGTGGAAACTACGATGTCGTGCAGCAGGAATTCTCACGCAATAACTGGACTTTAAAAATCCAGTACCGTTACAATAACGGTTTCCTGGACAGCTGCCATCCAGTATGGCTGGCGCACAATGGCACGCCTCTTAACTCTGGCGAAGAGTGGGACGGTTGGGCTTGGTCCAGTTCGCAAACAATTTACGAGCTCTTAGATATGCTGTCTAAATTATAATAGAAGAGTTCAACTTTTAAAAACGGGGAGGTGATAGACTAAACAAGTTATTGACTGTTCTTTTCAGGACTGGCTTTTGCCAGTCCATTTTTTATGCAAAGAATAGATTAATGCGCGGACCCAAAGAAAAACCATAGATACAAAAAATACCAGGAATGAACCTGGTATTTTCATGTTTGTTATAAGATTTTAGTGTTTGATTACTAAATTAGCTAACCTTAATCTCGAAATTATTTCTTCTTAGAAAGGGTAAGGAAACCGTTGCGTGGGTTTTCATTGACAACGCGATCTTCAGGAAGATCAACTGGAGTACCCTTTGGATTATTCTCAGTTTTAGTGAAGAAATAAATAGTCTGAGGCTTGCCACCACGGAGGGTAACCTCAGATTTATGTAGATAATAGGTGA
The DNA here is from genome assembly GCA_963531135.1 of uncultured Candidatus Saccharibacteria bacterium. Lineage (GTDB taxonomy): Bacteria > Patescibacteriota > Saccharimonadia > Saccharimonadales > Saccharimonadaceae > Nanosyncoccus. Next base: position 5,312 of record CAUSFJ010000009.1, read on the forward strand.
TGCCTTTACTGTTAGTGTGACTGTAGGCCATTTTTCCTCCTTTAATTGATATAGTCTTATCTTATGGTAGGGGGGTTAATCTGTCAAGGGGTTTTCAGAGATTTTATAGAGGTGAAAATTTTAATGTTTTATTTGATAAAAATAATGGCAATACGAAGAATTAAGAATCCAATAAAACGAAGTAGAATGAGAATAAAAATCAGCAGACAGAGAAGAACGGAAAAGCCAGCAAGGTTGGGCGCCCAGACTGGGGAAGAAAAATCATAGCGATAAAGAGAAGTTGGCGGAATATTCGCCGCGAGAGAGGTGGTGAGCTGATCGGTTGAGGGATAGCTATTGATAACCCCGGTCATACAGTTAAGGTAGCCAGGGCTATTCCAGGCCCAACCGTGAGCAATAGCCTGTGGCTTACAGATCTCCATTGCCTTGGCAAAAATATTGCCATTTGGATTATTGTCACCAGTTTGCTTTAGTTGATTCTCTGCTTCAGCTAGAGCAGCAGTGGCCTTACGGTTATACTGATTTTCTAAATAAAAAGGGCCCGTACCAAAAGTTAGGACATTACGACCATTTTTTTCGATGAAATTAATGATGATGTGAGATTCGGTATATTGTTTTAAATTGGTTAGGGTAGTTTTAAGATTCTGATCAATTTCCTCTTGAGAGGTGATTTCCTTGCCGTCAGCGGTTTTTCCCTGATCCGCCTGAAGAACTTTATTTTTTAAATCATGCATCTTGAGGTGATCAAAACGTAAAAAGGTTGCGGTTAAAAAAAGTAGAGGAATGAGGGCTAGAAGAAGTTGCCAGGTCTTGATCTGCTTAAAAAGCTGAGAAAGACGGCGCTTCTCCTCCTGATGTTCCTTCTTAATAAAACCACCCATAAACGTTTTAATTATAGCATAACAGAAAAGCTGGCGGAGAGGTCTAGGTTAGACTATCACGGAACCACTGATCAGCGGGACCGGCGGACATAAGAATAACCAGGTAATTATCCTGAAGAAGAGATTTTAGTTTTAATCTAAGTTGATCGTCAAGGTCAGCAGAGGTGGCGATCTCAGGATTTTTGAGAATGGCAATAAAGTCGGCTGGGGTGTAGATTTTTAGGTCAGGATTTTCGCGCGTGAGATAAGTTGGGAGCCAAAAAAGCTGATCTACACCGAGAAAAACGTCCTGATAAAGAGAAAAAACTTCGTGTTGGCGAGTATTTTGATGAGGCTGATAAACGACGACTACACCATTTTTACCAAGATTCTTAGCCTCTTCTTTGGCGATCTCGACAGTGGCGCGAATCTCTTCCGGGTGATGCGCATAGTCAGAATAGAGTCCATCGGCGAGACGCTCAAAACGGCGACCAACGCCTGGGAACTGATTGAGAATGTCGATAATTTGCTGATCAGAGACTTGATGAACGTTTGGCTGATCCTTCAAAATCTGTTTAATAGCGTAAAAGACTAGGTTTGCATCTTCGCGACGAGCAGAACCAGCGAGAGTAAGGCGGGGATCTGGAGTTTCTAAAATCTGGAACGACTGAGATGAGAGCTGCGAAAGATCCGAAGGGGCGGCAGCCGGATTTGCAAAAATGAGAGATTGGCTCTGGTTTTCAAATTGAAGAAAAGCCTGATGATAATCAGATTCAGAAGGGTAGATATCAGGATGATCATATGAAACAAAAGTAATCAGAGAGAGCCAGGGCTGGTAGTGGAGGAAATTACGATCATACTCGTCGGCTTCGTAGATAAAATATTGATCGTTTTTTTGATAGGAGCCAGAAGGAGCAAAATTTAAAGTGGAGCCCACAATGTAAGCAGCGGGAAGTTGAAGATTTTTGGCAGCCCAAATTAACATAGCCGTTGTAGTAGTTTTTCCGTGAGTACCTGCGACGGCACTCATTTTGAGATCGAGTTCTTTGACTAGGGTGGCGGTCAGCTCGTCGCGTTTAGAGATTTTAAGGCCGAGGGATTTAGCGAGCTGTAATTCGGGATGATCTTCGGGGAGGGCAGAAGTATGAACAAACCAATCGAGATGATACTTCTCGTGAATTTTTTGAAGATATTGGCCATCTTGCACACCAACAGCGAAGGGAATTTGTGCCTGATCGAGCTCATTTGAAATAGCCCCACGTTGTTGATCGGAGCCAAAAACTTGATAGCCAGCATTTTTTGCCATGAGAGCAAGCGGACCCATACCGGTACCAGAGATGCCAGAAATATAGATATTCATAGGTATATTATAATTGAAAATCGATTTTAACTAAAAATATTTCGTCCGAAAATACTGGATGGTATTGATAAGTTCTAGCATATTTATTGAAGTATATATAGCTAATTACATCGTTGTTTTTTTCGGAATGAATTGGAAGAACTTCAAATGTATGATCAGTTAAACTTTTATCATTGCTTTTAATAAAAAAGCTAAGTGGCTCAACGGAATTGTCGGCTTCCCCAATAAAATCGTAGCCATACAATATGTATTTTTCTTTATTAAAAATAAAGGGGATTTTCCAGAAATTAGTTGCGATGTAGGTGAAGATTGCTTGATCACTAATTATTTTTTTATTCTTACAATTTAGAAAACATGGTAGTACTTTATTGTTAAGAAAATTAATAGCAAGAAGACTATTATGAGACTTGTCTTGTTCTGAAGTCATTGATGCCTTTCTAAATCTTTAAGACAAATTAGTTATCTAGTTTTTTACGGAAGAAGTTGGTGTCGTAGGTTGCTGCACCGTGATCTCTGTAGAATTGCTGGGCAGCCTCGCGGCCTTGACCACAGGTGAACTCAAGATTTTTACAACCTTTTTCCCTTGCCCAATCTTCGTAGGCATTAAATAAGAGGTTTCCGATACCTTTGCCACGAGCTGATTGGTCTACGACAAAATCTTCAAGATAGGCATTTTTACCAATGCCGGCACCAAAAATCACAGAAACTGAGGCCATACCAAGAATCTGCTCGGGGAGGAGAGCGGGGAGGTCTTGTTTAACATTACCATCTTCTGCAGATTCAACTGCAAGAAGTAAGTCGTGCCAAGGAGAAGAAATGATTTGCTCGAACCATTCTTGTGGAATTTCACCTTTATCTTTGCCACTGCGTGAAAGTTGGATGAGCAATTGTCGAATTCTGTCGGCAACTATTTTATTATATTCTGTAACTGCAATAATCTTGATCATATTTTTCCTTTACGATTAAGTAATAAAACTAAGTTAACTAGAGAGAAGATTCAAGTGCCTGCAACTCCGTGGCGATTGTTAAAGCTTTTTGATTGATTTTATCAGGGTCGTCACCCCAAATAGTAATACGCACGAGTTCCTCGGTGCCACTGGCACGAATGTTGAGACTCCAGCCGAGAGAGTTGAGTTCGGCAGTTTTCTGATTAATAAATTCTTCGGCAAGCGGTATATGATTACGGAAGGCTTGTTTAAGGGAAGGGCTGACTGTTTGATTTTTGATTACCTGAGGAAGCTTTTGCAAGGAAGAACAGATAGAAGACAGGGAAACTTCTTGAGGAGTTTTTGAGGTGGTCGACTCTTTACCTTGCTCCTTCTTTTTGGCTTCTTGCATAGCTTCATAATCTAGGATAAGTTGATCTTCATGCTGTCTTCTTCTTAATGTCTCGCTATAAATTTTGGAGATAACTAGGGCAGTGAGAACTCCATCACCCATGGATTCGCCTGGCAAAATAATATGCCCACTCTGTTCGCCAGCGAGAAGAATTCCCTCCTCACGCATTTTGGCGGAGACATTCTGATCGCCAACATCCGTCATAACAAGCTCGATACCAGTATCCTTAGACCAGTTCAAGAGACCCTTATTTGCCATAATGGTAATAGCAACCTTTGGCAGACCCAGGTAACTAGCAATGCAGGCAATCATATCGTCGCCGTCAATAATAGTACCGTTCTTATCAACCATTAAACAGCGATCACCATCACCATCGAAAGCGGCGCCAAAATCAAGCTGATGCTCTTTTACTAATTGAATTAGAGAATCAAGATGAGTACTACCGCAAGACTGATTAATCGTCTCACCATAGCTAGGGTCGCTATGAATAACCTCTACCTGAGCACCAAAGTGTTCGAAGATTTCACGGGCAGTGACGCTAGTGGCACCATTGGCACAATCGAGACCAATTTTTAATTCCGAAAAATCAGGTTTTTCACGCTGCGAAAGTGTGGACGGGCCAAAACTTGAGAGATAGTCTTTGAGATGATCAAGATAAATATCCTTGGCTGGCTGATGAAGATCTTCGGCATATTCAACGGAACCAACATCGAAGCCAGTTTCATTTTCAAGAGCATTCTCAATAGCCTGAACACCAGCTTGGCTTAATTTAACGCCATATGGATATTTTTTAACAAAGGAAGAAAGATCTTTGCCACTTGTGGTTGTACCGGTACCTTTAAAACCGATACCACCTGGCATGACTGCCTCAAGACCACCGATCGAATCACCACGCTCAAAAATTTTAACACCATTATCGGAAGCAGGGTTATGAGAGGCGGTAACATCAATAGCAAGATCGTAGCCCATCTGATAAAAGGCGTAATTAATAGCAGGAGTGGGAAGAACCCCAACATTGCCGTGATCAATACCAACGGTCTCAAGTGCTTCCTCAAAATAGCGGAGAATCCACTCTGTAGATTCCCTAGTGTCACCACCAAGCAGAACCTTGACTGGACGCTCCATGCCGTCAGCAGTTTCACGAGCATTACCAAGATAACGAACAATGCCGAGGGTGATAGCCTGGATAAAACCAGGAGTGAAGGCATCTGCTTTCTGGCGGATTCCGTCTGTACCGAAATATTTAATCTTACCCTTCATAATCTCCTTTCTATTGGTTTATCATAACACGATTTTAGCTAATGAGAGCTAACTCAGCTTCGATGACCGAGACAATATCAAGAACGGTACTGCCGCGAGAAAGGTCTGAGATAGGAGCGTTGAAACCTTGAAGAATTGGACCGGCGGCAGTGAAATTACCAAATTGTTCCATGGCTTTATAGAGAATATTACCAGAATTGAGGTCTGGGACAATTAAGACATTGGCGTAACCAGCTACAGGGGAGTTTGGAGCCTTTTTCTCGCCGATGCGGGGATTGATTGCGGCATCAAGCTGCATTTCTCCGTCAATTAGAATTTCAGAATGAGTTTCCCTAACCTTTTCCACGACAGCTTGTGCAAGCGAAATAGTTTCATCTCTGCCACCAGAACCGAGAGTAGAGAAGCTTAGCATAGCAATACGTGGAGTGAGGAAATTATTTAATGCCGAATCAGTAGATTCATGGTTTAGGTATTTAAAATATTTAGCGGCAGTTTCGTGAGTTTGGAGAGTAATATCATAAAGCTGGTCGAAGTTCGGATGTTTACAAGCGGCAGCGTCACCAAGAATAAAAACAGATTGTCCGAGAGGAGTGGCTTTATTTTCTTTAGTAAAAATGAAGCTAGCGGAGAAAGTTGGCTTTTCAAGCTGGCGAGGGTTTTTAACGCCAATAATATCGCGGGCGGTTAAGATTACTTCTCTTGAAGTATAGTC
>CAUSFJ010000010.1:0-10271 GCA_963531135.1 uncultured Candidatus Saccharibacteria bacterium
TTGAAGCTGCACGTGGTCTTGATTTTGCCAACATGTTTGTCATCTATGACGAGTTCCAAGACCAAACACCTGACCAAGCTGATATGCTGTTAAAGCGCATTGCTAAGGATTCTAAAGTCATCATCTCTGGCGACATCAAACAAGTCCATCAGCATGGTCTCTCCAAGCAGAATAACGGTCTATCCTATGCCAAACAGCTATGCTCAGGACTGCCAATGGTTGCTCAAATCGAGCTTAAAGACATTGAGGTAGTTCGTAGTGAATTTGTTCAGGCAATCGTTGCTAGACAATCATAAAAGTAACAGCCTAAAGCAACAATCCGGATAACCAAAATCTTCGCTAAACTTCTTCACATTTTTTAAATGAATGAAGTTCTCCTTTTGAAGCCACCTTTATGGTGGCTTTTTCCATTTTAGGATATAATTTGTCATATGAAACTTATTATTGGCCTTGGTAACACCGGCCGCGAATATGATTTTACTCGACATAATATCGGCTTTCTTGCCTTAGATTATTTTTTTAAACTACACGGACTATCTTGGCAGACTAATCAAAAGTTCCATTCAATCTGGGCAAAGCATAATGACATTATATTTCTTAAACCACAAACCTTTTATAATGAAGTCGGCCTTGCTGCCAAGGAGTGTGCTAGTTTTTTTAAGATTGATCCGATCAATATATTAGCCATCTGTGATGATTTTAACCTTGAGTTCGGTCAATTACGTTTTCGTGAAAAAGGTAGTGATGGTGGCAATAACGGCCTCAAATCTTTAACCAATTATCTTCACACTACCGACTATCCACGACTCCGCATTGGTACTGGCAACCCAGAACTACGTCAAAAAATCGGTGACACTAATTTTGTCCTTGGTCATTTCACTCAAACCGAAAGGGAATTACTACCAAACATCCTAGCTGAAACCGCGCATCGCATCTCAAGCTTGTCATAGATCTCCGTCATTCTTTTTTATCCCATTTTGCCATGCTCCTGCTTAATTTTATTTTTCATCAAGACATGTCTGACATTTCGATCAATTTTCCAAAGCATTCTCCCCATCATCACCCTTTCATCATGCGTAAAACCGTTAAATATCTCGTCTAGATACTTCTTCTGCTCTAGCATGATATAGCTTGCCACGAAATTACCTTCTCCCGCCACCGTTAAATCCACACATTTCTGATTAAACTGCTGACTGCGCCGATGTATATATGAGCGTTCCTCTAATCTTGAAATCGAACGCGTAACCGAAGTTTCACCCATATTATGGCATTCTAAAATATCACTTAACCCATGCCGAAGTTCGTTGCACCTGATAAATCCCATAATCTTCACTTCGGTCAAACTTAAATTAAACCTGTTTGCAACATTTAATGCATGGACCTTACGTAACTTATCAATTCGCGCCAAGATATTCACCGTATCTGTATTAGAAATACTTTTAGGTAAACTATTATTCTCCATTTTCTTTTTTCTCCTAATCAACCAACATCCATCGATTACCACCGAGCGCCTTAATCCGCCCCTTAATTTGCAGATCAAAAATTGCCATTGTAAAATCAGAAACCGTCATCACTACCCCATTCTTTTGTATCGCCTCCAATATCTCCTCCCCATCCGATCTTCCTTCCTGTATTCTTTCTAAAATCTGCGTTTCCGCCTCCGAGTCTCCCTTTAAAATCCTCTTTTTCTGCGCTGCAGCTTTCTTAATTTTGAACCCCAAGTCCAGTAATATTTCCTCTGTCTCCGAAAAGGCCACCGCCCCTCTCCCCAAAAGTTTATTACATCCTCTCGACCCCTCTCTTGTCACGTCTCCTGGCACCGCATATACTAAATTACTTTGTTCAAACGCATGATGTGCCGTATTAAGAGACCCCGATCTTAGATCCGCCTCCACGACAATCACAATATCCGATAAGCCAGAGATCAACCGATTTCTCTGTAAGAAAGCCGCCTTTCGCCCCGACTGTGATTGTAAAGCTTTTGCCAATTTCTCATCTTTTAACACCTCCTGCCATTCTGGATATTCTGAAATAACCGCGCCCTTCTTTTGAACTATTTCTTCTGCCAGCCCTTTGTGGCAGGCTGGATATATTTGATCAATCGGCGTGCCTAATACCGCCACGGTCATTCCACCCGCATCAAGAGCAGCCCGATGTGCTACCGAATCTATACCAAAAGCCAAACCTGAAACCACCACTACACCCTGACGAGCAAGCTCGTAAGCAATTTTATAGCCCTGTTCTCGCCCATAATCAGTACATTTTCTTGCGCCCACCACTGCCACGGTCCTCGGTCGCCCTCTCCCCTCAAATGCGTATCTTGCCTCAGTCTCACTAAACCTTTCATCCATACTCGGCATTACTCCATAGTAATACAACTTTTTAGGCTTAAGCGCAATAGCTGAAAGTCGCGCTGTAAACTGCGTATCATTAGGTGTAATTCTATTGATTTCCATACAAATACCCTCCATTTTTTACTTGATTATTTAATATCTTTAGTTTTAAGTATTGACATATATATTTTTGTATGGTATACTTCAACAAGTTAGAGGTCGAAGCACAAAAAAGGCACGATCTCTACACCGCACCTAAATAAATCATAATTTCTGTTACCAATATAACAGAAGTTGCGTGTTCTTAAAAGACTTTCAACTTACAATTTTTCTTTTATCGGTTGTAAGTCAATTAGTATTACCTCCACTATGAAAGTTCATTCTTTAAGAACATAGCAACCCCTATAACCGGCGGGCCCCAAAGTTTGTGAGGTGGGTCACGCTCCGGGGAGTCTCCCGGTATCAAAGAGATGCGTTGTAGGGTCAAATAGCCCCAAGTGATGCCCACCCTTACTTGGGGCTTTTTGATTGTTTTTTTAAAAAACCTCACTAGACCAGCGGGGAATTACAATATATTTTCGTTATGCAAAAAGGACCCTCTACGGGCCCCTTTCATAAGACTATTCAACAGCCAAAACTAACAATATTTTTCCTCGCAATATTAATATTATTAGTTATTTGTTACGGCAGTAAGTAGTAAGGTGTTTGAATAAGTACCCGATGGTACGCTTGTTGTTGCACTAGCGCCAATTGTTAAGGTCTTATTATCACCTGTTGGAGTAGCAGCTGTAGTGCGACTAAAGACTGCGCTGTTGTCGGTTGTACCGGTAGCTTTTACTGGATTAAACTGGGTTGCGTTATTTGACCAGCCCCATCCATTGCCAGAAATAGTGGTTCCACTTGTGGAAACTGTAGGAATAACAGCTGAAACACCGGCCGCAGCTGGCTGCTTTAGGCTGGTTTCAGTTGTACTTGAAGTAATATAGGTCGTATAACCTTTTACGTTATTGGTTGAAATCACCACGTTGCCATTCGCAGTTCTAAACTGGCCAGAGGTGGTTGGAGTAATATCCATTTCAATATTTGGTGAAGCCGTAATCGAAATCACCGGATCAATGGTTACATTAACCGTTGTTGTGGCAGACTGTGAAGCCGCCGAGGTTGGTGCACCATTAAGTAGTAGCACTGGCATCGCAAATAAACTTGCAGCCAACATGCCACTCACAATCTTTATACCTTTATTTGCAGGTTTTTGTTTTTTTATTCCCACAGCAAAATATCCTTTCTGTATTTAGCTGCCAGAAAACCTTCACTCTACCTATACTTTAACATAAGTTTTTTCACCTGCCAAGTCTTTTATTCTTATTTTTAGTAACATTTCAAATTATTTTTTCACCCCCATACCAACCAACTCTTGACAACCGTGCTAATATATAAATATGTCAAAGAACTTAGTTATCGTGGAGAGCCCTGCCAAGGCCAAAACTATTGAAAAATACCTCGGCGCAGACTTCAAGGTCTTAGCCTCAGTTGGTCATATCAGAAAAGACACCAAAGTTGATGTTCACGATAATTTTGCAGTTACTTATGAAATTGACCCAGATCACAAAAATATCATCTCTGAGCTCAAAAAAGAAGCTAAAAAGGCCGAAGCCATCTGGCTCGCCACCGATGAAGACCGCGAAGGGGAATCAATTTCTTGGCACTTACTTGAAGTGCTTAAACTCCCCAAATCCACCCATCGCATTACTTTTCATGAAATCACCAAAACTGCCTTGCAGTCCGCCATTGCCAATCCGCGCACCGTTGATATGGATATGGTTTCCAGTCAACAAGCCCGCCAAACTCTTGATATGCTTGTAGGCTATGATCTTTCTGATATTGTTCGCAAAAAAGTGCCTGGCGCTAAATCCGCTGGCCGCGTTCAATCTCCAGCACTCCGTCTGATCGTCGAAAAAGAACGTGAAATTGAAAAATTCTCCGCCAAATCCACTTTTAAAGTAACTGGTAAATTTTCCAATCAAGCCGCCAACGTTTCCGATCCGAATTCATCCGAAATTTTTGACGCTAATCTAGAAAAATCCATTCTTCAAACTCCAGATGAGGCTAAAAATCTTTTTTCTCAACTAGCCTCCTCTGATTTTATCGTACAAAATATTGAACAAACCGAAGGAACTAAAGCCAACCCAGTTCCATTCACCACCGCCGCCCTGCAAATTGAATCCAATAGCCGCCTTGGCTACAGCGCTAAAACCACTATGTCCGCCGCTCAGGGACTCTATCAGGCTGGTCTCATCACCTATCACCGTACTGACTCCCTTAATCTCTCGAAAGACGCCATTTCAGCCATCTCCAGTTACATTAAGCAAACTTTTGGCGAGAATTACCTTCAGACTCGTCATTTTCACACTAAAGACGCTAGTGCTCAAGAAGCCCACGAAGCTATTCGCCCCACCAACATCGCGCAGGAAGTTGCTGGTAAAAATGATTATGAAAAAAAGCTTTACCAGCTCATTCGCACCCGCACCTTAGCTACTCAAATGAAAAATGCCGTAGTGGCAAAAACCAGCATTGACATTATGCCGACACAAAATCCAGACCTTAAGTTTAATGCCAAAGGTGAAGTAGTTATCTTCGATGGTTTTCTCAAAGTTTACGGCAAAAATAAGGATACTCTCTTGCCACAGCTAAATATCGGAGATTATCTCAATACTCATAATCTTATTGCTAAACAAACCTATTCAAAGCCACCAGCAAGATATACTGAGGGCTCTCTCGTTAAGAAACTTGAGGAACTAGGTATTGGCCGCCCAAGCACTTATGCGTCCATCATTAATGCTATCCAGGTGCGTAATTATGTAGTTAAAGGCGAATCAGAAGGCACTGAACGGGAAATCCAGGAAATAGTTTTACATGGCAAAGTTAGTGTTACTGATCATGACGCCGCCCCAAATTCTATTACCGAATCCACTCTTAAGGAAAAGACCGGCGCTAATAAAGGTAAGCTCCTGCCAACCCCAGTTGGCGAATTAGTCTCCGACTTTCTTTGCGAAAACTTTGAAAATATTGTCGATTATGATTTCACTGCCGGTATTGAAGAGCAGCTTGATAAGATCGCCGAGCACAAATTAACCCGCCTTAAGATGCTTCGAGACTTCTATACTCCATTTGCCGAAACCGTAGGTGCTTCAGCAATGGCAAATCGCTACAACTCTGCCACCGAACTTGGTGTTGACCCCAAGACCAACAAGAAAGTCTATGCCAAAATTGGTCGTAATGGTGGCTTCATCCAACTTGGAGAAAACGAGAAGGAAGCTGGTGAAAAGCCAATTTTTGCTCCGTTACCAGCTGGAAAAACTGTCAAAACCATCACCTTAGAATTAGCTCTAAAACAGCTTGAGCTCCCTCAACTACCAAGACTCATTGGTAAGGCCGATGATGGCACCGAACTTATTGCCGCCAATGGCCCATTTGGCCCATATTTAAAAGCTGGAAACTACAATATTCAATTAAATCGCGCAAACAAAGAAGAGAGTCCTTATACGATTAGTTTTGAGCTTGCAAATCAGCTCTATCAGAAGAAAAAATCTTCCATTATTGCTGACTGGGGTGAAATTAAAATTATTCATGGCCCCTTTGGCCCATACATTAAAGGCCCAGCCATTAAACCCGCTTCTGGCAAAGGACGTCCACGCCCAAATAATCTCAAAATCCCAGCCGATCTCGATCCAAAAGCTATCACCTTAGAGCAGGCTACTGAACTACTCCAGAGTAAGGCCACTCCAGCCACTAAAACCGCCAAAACTCGCAAGAAAACGGCGACAAAAACTACGAAGACTACTAAATCTACCGCTAAAAAAGCCACAACAAAGGCTACGACCAAAAAATCGAGCACAAAAAATAACTAGTCAAAAAACTATAAAATATACCCAGTATATCTAGGGTATATTTTTGTATCTCCTCCAAACATCTTATTTACAACATACTCATAGACTTATTTTTTATCACCTCTCGTCTCTACATTAAGCACAAAAAATACCACACCATAAAAATGCTTATTCTTATATTTATATAAAACTAATTAGGATATGTGTAAAATTTATGGTACAATAGAAAACATAAAAACCTAAAAAGAAAGTAAGTTAAGACCGTATATTTCAAAGTTAGTATTATTAATATTTTATTACTTGACAAATTATATTTTAATGTTATTATACTATAAATTTCAGTATTAGTCAGTGGTGGAGAAGGGAAGAAGATCTAAAGATGGGTCAATACGAAGATGTGATCAAAGCAGCCGTTCAGGGCAGTTTGAGCATCATTGAACAAGATCGTGAAAAAGAAATTATCTCTCGCCGCTTTGGTTTAAGTGGCGACCGTGAGACCCTTGAACAAATTGGCGATTATCTCTCTATCACCAGGGAACGTGTTAGACAACTTGAAAAAGCCATTATCGTTCGACTTCGTATTGCCGCCGAAGATGGTAAAATTCCCGAACTTGCTGCAGCCGAAAAAATTCTTATTAGAAACCTCACCGAAGAGGGAAGAATTGCTAAAATTTCCGTCTTAACTAACAAAATCTATGGCCATGAAGCCACTAATCTTGAAAAATCTTATCTCATCTTTCTCGGCGAAATTTCTGCCAGCCTCACTCTAATTGAGGAAACTGAAAAATATTATGGCGCCATTGGTATCTCCGATTACGGTGACGAAAAGACGATCAAAAAACAAATTGACGAGATTGTCGCCCTTATTAAAAATAAGAAAGCCCCTCTCTCTTTGGAAGAACTTGACAATCAGCTAAACTATGAGCACCCTAACTATATTCGTGCAATTGCATCAATCTCCAAACAATTATCATCCCTAGACGACCAGTGGGGTCTCACAAAATGGCCGACTGTCAATCCAAAAAATATTCGTGATAAAATCTATGTCATCTTACAAAATAAAAAAGAGCCTATGCACTTTAATGATATCGCTAGCGCCATTTCTTCTTCCAAGTTTCGTAAAAAAGACGTCACTCTGCAAGCTATCCACAACGAACTAATCAAAGATCCCCGTTTTGTTCTCATCGGGCGAGGAATCTATGCTCTACGTGACTGGGGATACAAAAAGGGAACAGTCTCTCAGATTATCACCAGCATCCTTGAGGAGGCTAAGACTCCACTCACGAGGGAAGAAATAGTAAAAAACGTCCTTAAGGTTCGCAAGGTTAAGGAAACCACCGTCTTACTTAATCTCCAAAACAAGAAACTCTACCAAAGAGTTGACAAAAATACCTACACCGTCGCAAAAGCTGAAAAATAAATATCTCCCCCTTAAAACACCCCCAAAATGATAAGCTTTTTATTCTTTTCTATGCTAAACTATAGATATGATCATTGAAATTCTCCACTTTCTTTTAATGCCAATTATTTGGCTGCCAATTGTAATTATTTTAGGCATTTTAACCTACCGTAATTACAAGAAAATCAACCAACTAAAAGTTCTTAATGTTGATTCCGTACTTCTAATGCTGGAGATTCCAAAAACCAACGATAAACAAGAGCTCTCCGCCGAACAGATGTTTGCCTCACTGCATGGCATCCTACGTGATTCTGAATCACTCAAAGGCTCTGGCGGTGTTCAAGAGCATCTCAGCTTTGAAGTCGTCAGTACTGGCGGCCAGATTCGTTTTTATGTTTGGACTCCAAAGACCTTACAGAGCTTCGTTGAAGGCCAAATCTATGCTCAATATCCAACCGTTCAAATCTATACCATTGACCACGATTACGTCGATAACCGTGAAAAACATGAAGTAATCTATACGGCAGAATTAGGACTCACAGAAAACACCGCTCTCCCTATTAAAACTTTTGAAAGTTTTGAAGTAGACCCTTTAGCTGGTATTACTGGTACTCTCGCAAAACTAGATTCCGATCACTCTGAAGAGCTCTGGATCCAAATTCTCACTCGCCCAATCGCTGACTCTTGGCACAAGGACACCGACAATTGGATAAAAGTTATTAAATCTGGTAAAAATTCTTTCCGTTTCTTCAATATTGATATTACCTGGATTTTACAGGCTATTTCCGCCCTCTGGACTCCACCCGCTGGCGGTACTGCCTCTGACACAAAGATCGAACTTTCCGAACGAGCTAAAACCCAAATTAGCGCCGCCGAACAAAAGGCTACTAAACTTGGATACGAGGTTAAAATCCGCCTAGCCTATCTTGGCAATAGCGAAATTAACGCCAAACTCAATATGCAGGCTCTTGTCGGTACTTTCAAGCAGTTCAATTCCACCAACCTCAATGGTTTCAAGCAGCTTGGCGGAAGCTTCAATAAGGAAGATCTTGATGCCTACAAAATGCGTCAATTTACAAACTCTGGCTTTATCCTCAATATTTCCGAGCTGGCCAGTGTTTATCATCTCCCACACACCTCAGTTGAAACACCAAACATTGTCTGGGCTACTTCAAAAACCGCCGAACCACCAGCCAAACTCCCTCTCATCACTGGTATCGCTAGTACTGATGAGAACATCTCCGCCTTTGGTCTCACCAACTTCCGCGGCATTAACCACCAATTTGGTATGTTAAGAAAAGACCGTTCTAGGCACGTCTATATCATCGGTCAGACTGGCGCTGGTAAATCTGGTCTCCTAGAGCTCTTTGCTCTCTCTGACATCTTCTATAATCAAGGCTACTGCATCATTGACCCGCACGGTGACTTCGCAGTCAATAACCTGCGCTTCATTCCCCAAAATCGCATTAAAGACGTTGTTTACTTCAATCCAGCTGACACTCAATATCCGGTCGCCTTTAACCCTCTTGAACTTTCTGATCCTACCAGAAAACCCAACGTCTGTTCTGAGGTTATCGGTGTATTAAAGCGCATGTTCGGCGACTCTTGGGGCCCTCGACTTGAACACATCCTCCGCTACACTCTATTAGCTCTTCTTGATCGCCCTGGCTCCACCCTGCTAGATATTTCCCGCATTCTCACAGATAAAGATTTCCGCAAGGAGACCCTTGAATACTGTACCGACGTAACAGTACTTCAATTCTGGAAACAAGAGTTTGGGCAGTGGAACGAAAAACAAGTTAACGAATCTATCGCTCCAGTCCTTAACAAGGTAGGTGCCTTCACTGCTAACCCGATCATTCGTAATATCATCGGTCAGCCACGTTCCAGTTTTGACGTTCGCAAGATTATGGATGAAGGAAAAATCCTTGTCGTTAATCTCTCTAAAGGCCTCATCGGTGAAGATAATGCTGGTATTCTAGGCTCCTTCCTAGTTACCAAAATTCAGCTTGCTGCCATGTCGCGCTCAGATATTCCAGACGTCTCAAAACGCCGCCCATTCTATCTATATGTTGATGAGTTTCAGAACTTTGCCACCGACTCTTTCTCCGTCATTCTCTCTGAAGCTCGCAAGTATGGCCTAAATCTCACCGTGGCAAACCAATATATCGCTCAGATGACCGACTCCGTACGTGACGCCGTCTTTGGCAACGTCGGTACCACCATCTCCTTCCGTGTTTCCGCCGATGACGCACCAATCCTAGTTAAACAATTTGAACCAACCTTTGACAGTTCTGATTTAATCCAAATGAATAACCGCCACTTTGTGATCTCCATGATTATTAATGGCGAAAAAGCGCCAGCCTTCTCTGCGACTACGCTCAACATCCCTCAAGCTTCCACAGACAACCTAGATGCAATCATTACCAACTCCCGCAATCTCTTCTCTAGAGCTCGCGCCGAGGTCGAGGCTGAAATTCGTGCCACTATCGAACAGAGTGAAAAATACAAGAAAGAACTTTCCGATTCTGGTCGCCAGCCCCATAAAGAAGATGCCACCACGATTCAAAATACTTCCCCAACTCAACCTAAGCCTGTCTTCATCAAAGAATCCAGTTATCAAGCCTTCAAAAAAATCTCACCTAATACCGC
>CAUSFJ010000011.1:0-10118 GCA_963531135.1 uncultured Candidatus Saccharibacteria bacterium
TCAAGACCAAAAGCAGAGAGGGCTTTAAGATGCGGATCGACAGTGCGAGTACCTCGAGCGCAACCCCCAGCATAAGGTAATTTAAACGTTGGATAGCGTTGATGGAGAGGGCCTAGGAACATGATGATGGAGCGGGTTTTACGAGCGGCATCAAGATCTAATTCATCCATTTTTAATTCGCGTGGTGTAATAATTTCAAGATCCCGACGACGGTTGAACCAGCGGCACTTTACACCAATTGACTCGAGAACTTCGATAATACGAAAGACTTCTTCGATGCGAGCGACATGATGAAGTACAGTGCGACCACGATTTAATAAACTGGCGCAAAGCACGCCAACAGCAGCATTTTTGGAGGTATTGATGGTGATGGTGCCACTCAAAGTGCGACCACCATTAACCCGAAAAGATTGAGATGAGGAGTCATTAATAGAGAGGATCTGACCGCCGAGAGCTGAAGAGACCTTCTTGATCATTTCAAGCGAGGTATTCTGATCACCTTTTTCTATGCGGTGGATAGCAGATTGTGAGGTGTCGATCATATTCGCGAGTTGAGCCTGAGTAAGACCCTTTTCGCGACGCATATTCGAAACAACTAGACCAATTTCCTCTTGGTATGTGCGTGGTTTTGCCATAATTCTCCTTTGTAAAATATTCTTGTGGTGATATTTTCGATGCCAATAATAGCAAGCTGGGACTTAATTTATTTCTGCTTAGCTTGATAACCAGTGACGACATTATTAGCGTGAACCCAACCCTCGACAGAGCCGCCGTCGAGATACTCACCAGTAGTAGGAGCGACACGCATAATACCGCCTTCTTTAATATATTCGTCGATTGGATCGGTTACTAGATATTCCTGATCGAGCGGACCAAAATCATGAGATTTAACATAATTAACCACACGACGCAGAAGATCGCGAGACATAATGTATTTACTAACGTTAATCATATTCGAAGGTGCTTCCTCTATGCTTGGTTTTTCAATAACATCAACAAGCTTGCCATCTTGGACGCTGAGAACACCATATTTGTCGACTTTTTCGCGAGGAATTTCAACACCTAGAATAGCTGACTCGTTTTCACTTTGCAGTGAATGAATAAGAGATTCGGCGGCAGATTCACCATCTGGATTCCAGACAAAATCGTCACCCATGAAGACGAGAACTGGCTCATCAAGATTATATTCCTCGACAACTAGAGCAATAGGAACAGCGGTGCCATAACGACCGGCTGGATCTTGAGTAGTGTAGTGAATTTTGACGTGATCTGGAAGAGTCTTGGCAAGAGCTAGACGATCAGCCTTACCACGTTCGACAAGATAGTCATTTAGGGCTAGATTATCGCGGTAGAATTCCTGAACCTGGCAGGGCTCAACATTACTGATGACCATATAAATATCGGTAATACCAGCTTTGATTAGCTCTTGCACCGAATAATCGACAAGAGGTCGGTTACCGACAGGAAGCATTGATTTTTCAATAATTTTTGTAATTGGAAGGCGGCGAGTGCCCCATCCAGCTACTGGAATGATTGCTTTCGTAATCTTTTGCATAATAGCTCCTTTATTCCCACCAAAAAAATTGTCTTTTTTCTTTGCTGATTATATCATATAATGAATATTTTGCTAGAATTTTTATAACTTTTATACTCGACAGAAGCTAGATTAGAGGCTGGCGCCAGAAATCTGGAAGATCAGAAATACCAAAAAGTTTAGCAATGGTTGGGGCCACATTAGATAAGCCGGCATCCGCGAGCTGCTGTGGCTGATATTTTTTTCGATTTTCGGTATTGTCATAGAACCAGCATGGAACAGGGTTGAGAGTGTGCGATGTCTTTGGTTTTTTGGTAATTGGGTCAAAAACTTCCTCGGCGTTACCGTGGTCAGCGGTGATAATCATCATACCACCAAGCTCGTCAACCTTCTTAGCTAGACGAGCTAGCTGAATATCAATAGCCTCCATAGCAGCGATGGTGGGCTCTAGTTCACCAAAGTGACCGACCATATCACCACCCGCATAATTAATACGGATAAATTGATATTTAGGTTTGCCTGATTCATCAGTTTCAGACATTTTATCTAAAACTTCGTCAGTAATCTCAGCTGCTTTCATCCATGGACGTTCGTTGAATGGCCTGGTATCGGATTTAATTTCGAGAAAATCTTCGCCTGGTGCTTTATCATAGCTATTACCATTAAAATAATAGGTGATATGTCCAAATTTAACAGTCTCGGCGACGGCAAGCTGATCTATATGATTTGCAGCAAGAAGTTGGTTGAGTGGATTTTTAATAATGATTGGAGTAACTAGACAATGCTCCGGAAGGTGAAGGTCAGAATCATATTCGGTCATGCCAGCAAAGAAAACATTGAGGGGGCGATTATTTTCGGTGCCACGGTCAAAACCATGGAAGTCTTGCTCGGTGAAGGCTTTGGCAGTTTCGATGGCGCGGTCTGCACGGAAGCTGTAGAAAATAAAACTGTCGCCATCTTTAACTAGACCAACTGGACGAGTGGGGTCAGGCTGACCATCGGTACCTGATTCCGTAATAACAAAACTTGGAAAATATTGATCCTGCAAATTTGGATCTTTTGAGCGATTTTCTTTAATGGCTTGCATAGCAGAGGTAAAATATTGGTCAGCTCTACCATAGACCATGGCGTCCCAACCAGTTTTAACAATACTCCAATCAGCCTCATAGCGATCAGCAAGAAAGAGCATACGGCCTCCACCACAAGCGATTTGATAATCAAGAGGTAGGTCTGAGATGGATCTTAGTTCAGCTATTTTATCCTCGAGAAGCTGAATATAGTGATCTGCAGATTGAGGTGGAACGTCACGACCATCCAAGATAAGATGAATGCGAACTTTTGTTACACCTTCTTTTTGCGCCTGCTCTAGCATTTTAAAGAGTTGGTAGATTGAACTATGAACACCACCATCAGAGAAGATGCCAGAAAAATGTAGAGTGGAGTGATTTTGCTTGACATTGTCGATAGCGCCGCGCCAGGCTGCGGTTTGCCAAATAGCGCCAGTATTAAAATCATCCTCGATTTTAGCAATACCCTGCTTGATAATTTGACCGGCACCAAGAGCGTTATGCCCAACTTCAGAGTTGCCCATCTGTCCTTTTAGAATACCGACAGCTTCGCCGGAAGCCTCAAGTGAGACCCAAGGGTATTTATCAAAAAGCTGATCGATGAACTCAGAATGAGACTGCACGACGGCATTTCCGTATTCGTCGTTTCTGAGGCCGACGCCATCAAGTACAGCTAAAACAATTGGTCCATCATAATGTAAATTATTCATAATTTTAGTATAGCATAAGAGGGTTAGGGTAGAGGCTTCTGGATAAAACTCGGAGCTTTAACAGATTATTGAGGTGACTAAAATTTTAGAACGTCGCAGCTGTTGACATCGATACCGATATTTTGATAAAGTTCAGCAATATTGGTTGAAGTAATATCCTGTGGGTTAAAGCCGAGCTTACTAGTGATATCGTAGATATCTTCTTCTTTTTCAACCTCAATTTCCAGCAAATATCCGAGTTTTGGCCAGTGGTCGATAGAGATCTTGGCGCCATGATATTCATATTCATCACGGGTATTTTCTTGATAGCTACGATGTTTGATGCCGGTTTTTTCTAAGATCGCTAAAGTAGTCTCAAAATCAGAGACCTCAATCTCCCACTCCTTAGTGCCGGAGAAGGAATTATCACTAAGTTCTTTGAAGGTGAGAGTGGTTTTATTGCCATCAGTGCGCAAGCGTAACCAACGATGAGGAGCGCCTATGGTTGGATCAAAAACGTAACGCCGAAAATTGTAGAAGCCAAGTGGTTTAGCGCCAATGGCAAGAAGTTTAGCCTTCACTTCTTCCGGATTAATGTTTGGAATTCTACCTTCAATTTCGACAGCCATGTTTCCTCTTTCATTTATGATGTTAGTCTAATTTTACTCTATTTTTATTTTATTTATAGTTCTTTCGTCTTATGAAGTAAAAGATGTGAAAGAGTACAACAAAATATCTCTCAATCCATGCGGTGTGCTATAATCTGTACAGGCCCGAGTGGCGAAACTGGCAGACGCGCTAGCTTCAGGTGCTAGTCTAGTTCCTAGGTGCAGGTTCAAGTCCTGTCTCGGGCACCATTTCAAGGTAAAATGTAAGACCAATTAAAAATTCAAATACTTCATAATAGGTCTTAATCAGACTTATTTTTTTGCTTCAATCAATAGCTTTGATACATAAGCTGATTTTAAATTTTTATATTTTTTGCGATCAAAATTAGCCTCTTTTGCAAATACGCATTTCTTATTTAAATACTCTTGTGCTTTTTTAGGATTATTCCGCAGAAAATCGCGTAAAACAATAAAATCTTTATAGGACTCTTCTTCGACTGGACAAATATGAATATGAAAATCACCCTCGCCAGTCTCTTCTTGTGTACTTGCCAAAAAAATTCTGTCTTCGTGGCTGTCGTTTCTCTCAAAATATCCATTTTTTATTAAGATATTTTTTATAGAAATCATATCTTTACGAGCTGGAACTCCGATAAGAATATCGACTATGTTTTTTCCGCCAATAAAAACAGCACTACTACCGACGTGTTCGATTTTTATATTAGTAGGGAGAAGCATAGATAAACGATGCTCTTCCTGATTAAAACGTTTAATAAGATCTGGTGAGTATTTTTTTATGATAACAGACATGATAAATTGTACCTTTCATACTCTTTGCGATCTTCAGAAGTTATTTCTCTAATCATGTTTTTCCTCTGTTTTTCTCTGTTTTAATAATAACATATGGTGGATTTTAAAGGAAAACTGAGAGATAAAAAGAGTCTTTTGTTTTTAGTATTTACTTTATGTAATAATTTGCTAAGCTTGAGTTAAGCAAGCGAAGCCTTGCAATCTATAAGAGATTTTAGGAGAACACCTTTGGTGCTCTTTTTTATTTAATACGTTAAGTGGAAATTTAAGTTTTTTTAACAGAAAGGAGGTGAAGAATGCGAAGTGAGTTAGATTATAAATTTGTTGAAGGATATTCACTAGATAGGCAGCAGATAGAGAGTATCGAAAATGATTCACAAAATACCTTAGTGGTGGCCGGAGCAGGAACTGGCAAGACAACCACGATTATCGGAAAAATTAAATGGATTTTAAATAGGTGGATCAGAGATAGACGAAATATTCCAAGAATCTTAGTAATTTCATTCACACATGCCACTAGAATAGAGCTAGAAAAGCGGATTCTTGCAGAGATCTTGAGCAATGATGAGATTTTTAAGATATATCACCCTGGTGTTTTCTTGATGGTAGAAACTTTCCATAGTTTGGCTTTAAAAATTGTCAAAGAAACGAGACAAACCATGCGAGCTGGACCAGATAAAATTCGTTTAACAAAGTTAGGTTTTGGCGACTTCCTAAAACAGACCAGGCCAGACATCTCGGAAGATACGGCAGAAATATATGAACGTTTATACTACCTAACGCGTAACTATCATATTGAATATCAAGATTTAAGACAGTTCACGAATATAAAATACCCGAATTTCTGGCAAAAGAAAAAGAGACTAGAGAATCTGGATACAATTCGAAGACTAGAAGAGCTCAGCCAGAAATACAAAACCACTTTATCTAGTGCAGGAGAGGTTGATTTTGTCGGCTTCCTAGAGGAGGCAATTAACAATACACTTGGCGCCATTAATGCTAATAATTTAAAACTGTTGCAAGAATTTTGCTTTGATTTTGTAATAATTGATGAATATCAGGATATATCACCACTTGAATATTCCTTAATTAAGAAATTAAGACAAATGCATGGTTTTAGGTTATTCTGCGTAGGAGATGACTGGCAGACTATTTATCAATTTGCAGGAAGTGAAATAGATTTAATCTTGGACTTTAAAAAGTATTGGGGAGAGACCAAAGTATTTAAAATCGAGCAGACCTATCGTTTTCCAGAATGGCTTGCCAAACTATCTGGGGATTTTGTTATGAAAAATAGATCACAGCTAGTAAAGAATATTCGTGGAATTAACTGCCTAGATCCAGACCAAATAATTGAAATTAATGGGCCATCCGAGAGAACTGATCTTAATGCTCTGTTTTTCTTCTTTCTAAGCCTACCAAAAAATGCAAGAATTTTTCTAATTGGTCGTTATAATTTTGATATAAAACGCATACTACATTGTGAATTCCTTGAATTTAAAATTAACACTAGTGAGTTAAAAATTAGTATGCCAAAAAGACCAGACCTTGATATTAGGTTCTATAGCGCACATAAATCAAAGGGGCTGCAGGCTGACTACGTTTTTATCATTAATTGTCGAGACGCGACGCTAGGATTTCCAAGCCAAGTCGAAGAGAAAGACTTAATCACAATCACAAAAGAGACGTTTCTTTGGAAGGAGCATAATAAAAAACTGGGAGGACTAGAAAGAGGAAGTCTTTTGATAAGAGCTTGGAATTCTTTGACTACTACTCGAGAATGTGAGTTTGCAGAAGAAAGGAGACTGTTTTATGTAGCGATGACAAGGGCGCGGAAAAAAGTTTTCTTTTTGACTGTTCAAAACAAAGAATCCCCTTTTATCCTAGAATTAAGAGAGGAGGATAATTTTAAAAGCTACTTAATAGATTAAGATAACTCTACTTCTTTGTGGTTTTAGACTTAAAGGTCTGTGAAACACGTTTTTTAGCTTCTTTTTGAGCATTACCTACGTGATGCATGGCGGTGTGAGCAAGACGACGACTTAATCTTGAGGCTTTTTTGTAATAATTAATACTGAAACGCTTAATTTCAGCAGTCAGGTCAACAGTTCCACCCTTAAAAACTCCTTTAATATTTGAGATAGCAATTAGAGACAAAAGGATGTCGGCAACGAAAATTATCAGAAGTAGACCAGAGATAGCTAAAAGAGATAGATGGTTTAGAGGAGCGAGAAGACGAGAAAAGAATGGCTGAATAAGATGCAGGATAAAAATACCTCCTACACCAAAACCAATCGAGGTTTCAAGCGAAATGCGACCATTAAGATGTAGTACCGAGGCGGTTGTATAATCCCACCAACGTACATGATAAATTCTTTCTAAAACGACCGAAGTAATATATTCGATAATATCGCAGAGAACGATCATCAGTAGAAACTCGAGTGGCCAGGACAAACGAAGTGGTCCGACTAGGAGAACACAAATCAAGGAGCCGACACCATAGATGGGACAGATAGGACCAAAGAGAAAGCCACGATTTTCGAGCTTTCGTTTCATGAAGTAGGTCCAAATACATTCAACAATCCAACCGCCAAAGGAATAGAGTATAAATAGTAGAAAATAATAGGCGAGCTGGATAGCTAGTGGCTCAATTTGGCTGCCAAATAGATTAGAAAACATTAGGCTTATTATACCTTAAACTGAACTCAGAGTATAGAAAAAGCTACTTTATTGTAGCTTTTTCTGATCCATTTTTAGCTTAGATTCTTTAAATCAGGCTAAACTTTGTTGATAACTGGAATAACAATTGGAGTGTGGCCAGTTGCATCATAAAGGATACGAGTAATATCTTCTTTAATCTCGTCTTTTAGAACTTTGAGTTCAGGGTCGGAGGAAATTGATTTTTCGGTCTTTACGCGAAGGTAGTGACGGATTTTACCAATCAGTTCCTCGGAGTTATCAAGATAGATAAAGGCGCGAGAAACGATGTCTGGGGTCTTGATGAGACGACCGGTTTTCTTACTGAGCGTAAGAACAATCATAAAGATACCTTCACGAGAGATGTGAATACGATCCTTGACGACAGCTTCATGTACTGGCTTATCGGCATCGTCATAGAGCTTATTGCCAACATGGATGCGACCATTTTTGCGAATAGTTTGGTTTGGTAAGAGCTCGACAATATCACCGTCATCGGCAACAAGAATATTATCGTGAGGAATACCAACCACATTTTCAGCCATCTCTGCATTATGCTCCATCATGAAGAATTCGCCGTGATATGGCAGGTAATTCTTTGGTTGCAGGCGAGTAACAAAATCAACGTGATCCTCATAATAGGCGTGACCAGAGAGATGAAGTGGCCCAATATTGGTGAGGTGAGTTTTGCCGTTTTGAATAACCTGAGCACCTTCACGCAATAATCCATCAACGGTATTCACAACATGAGGCTCGTTACCTGGAATTGGATTTGAACTAAAGACGATAGTATCAGAAGCCTTAATTTTAATAAATTTATGAGCGCCACTAACCATACGATTAAGTACAGCGTTCAACTCACCCTGAGAACCAGTACAGACGATAGTAACTTTTTCATCAGGAAGCTTAATAATGTCCTCCATCTTCATGACGGTATCTTTTGGCACTTTAATACATTTAGCTCGTAAAGCAACCTCAATATTATTAATCATGGAGAAACCAGCGAAAGCAACTTTGCGACCACGCTGGTAAGCCTGCTCAAGGATCATGCCGATACGATTAATCTGTGAAGAAAAACAGGAGATAATGACGCGACCATTAGCATAATGATCCATTACCTTGCCGATATTATCACCAACGTCATATTCGGAATGTGGGTGATGACCAGGAGAATCAATGTTGGTTGATTCGTTAATCATGAGAGCAATTCCCTCTTTCTTGACGATTTCATCAATACGTTCAAAGTCAGTTTGACGCTCGATCGGGTTTGCTTCGGCACGCCAGTCGCCAGAAAGGTAAATCACGCCATTTGGAGTGCGAATCACGAGAGCACAGTTACCTGGAATGGAATGAAGAGTGTGAATAAATTCAACACTTAAATGTTCAGAGACTTGAAGCTTCTCATGCTTTAAGGGATCAACAACCTGATAATTCATCTCAGGAAGATCATCAAGCTCACTCATCTGTTTTTTAATCATGCCGATAGTGAAGTCGGTGGCATAAATAGGGGTGAGTGGACTGAATTTTGGTAACAGATGGCGACAGGCACCGATATGATCAAGGTGGGCATGAGTAAAGAGAATCGCCTTAATTTTATCCATATTATCTTCGAGATATTTGATGTCTGGCACCATGTAGTTGACGCCTGGATAATCCTCGCTGGCGAACAAAACGCCCATATCGATAAGAATGATCTCGCTTTTATATTCAATGGCGGTCATATTCTTACCGATACCAAATTCACCTAGGCCGCCGATTGGGATAATGCGAACGGCTTCAGGATCTGGGCGAGCCGATTTTAGTTGAGCGTTAGTAACTTGAGTACCGTTATAGCCGTTAAAACGGGATTTATTAACTGGAATGCCAATGATGTGCTGAGTGGCCTGCGCATTTACATCTTGAGAGAGCATGCGCTGATGATGGACCATATCACCGCGTCTGGTGGAGACAGAGAGATTAACCTTGCGGTCCTCGGCTTCAACATTCTTAGTATTCTTATTGGATTTAGGGGCTTTGCTTTTATTGCCTTTTTTATTCCTTTGCTGATCGGAGTTCTTAGCAGAGTTTCCATCAAAACCATTTTGTTCATTTGAGAAGTTTGACTTCTTTTTAGAACGAGCAGAATAATCCTTGCCGCCTGGTTTAAAGTTGCTATTAAAATTACGTTTTTGGGCTTGCTCAAAAATCACTGCAGCACCAGTGGTAACTTCGGTTGGCTCGGAGATTTTAGTACGATTTTGATTCTCCTCAAAGCGACGCTTAATCTCTGGCAAGCGCTCTGCCTGCATTTTCATGAGTCTAGCGCGTCTTTCTTGTTCTTGTTTATTCATGTTTTCCTCTTTTAATAATAAAGACTTACAAAATTAACAAACAAAAAATCTCTTGGAGTATTTCTTGTTGTGTTTAAAAATAAGTAAGATTAATTATTTATATTATAGCAGAGTAGACATGACTTTACAAGATCTTGGCGGCGATAAGAGTTGTATTATAATGAAAGCTAGGATATAGAAACGAGATATAGAGCGCAAAGAATAACAGACTAGAGGAGGTTATTAGATGATTTCATTAACTAATGTAAGTAAAATTTATCGGACTGGAGAGATTGAGTATCGAGCGCTTGATAATATTAATCTTGAGATTCTTGAGGGTGAATTCGTTGTTATATTAGGACCTTCGGGTGCGGGAAAATCAACACTTTTAAAGCTCCTTGGCG
>CAUSFJ010000012.1:0-9578 GCA_963531135.1 uncultured Candidatus Saccharibacteria bacterium
GACTAAGCAGGTGAGTGAAGTTATTAAGAATGATTTATTTACTTTGGTGAGCAGTATTTTAGTGTTGCCGGGCTTATATTTTTTAATGTATAAAATTTCAAAAGAACGGTTAGTAGGGGGAGGAGATTATTTGTTGGCTTTAGCGGCAGTGTTATTTTTGGGAAGATTCGAGCTATCACTGACGTTACTTTTTGTAGCGAATTTGTTGGCACTAGGATTTAATGCGAAGAAAATTATGCAAAAGAAAAAGGTGCGAATACCATTTGGTCCGTATCTAATTATGGGTTTTTGGTTGGTCTTGCTGTTTGCTAGAGAGATTCTTTTATATCTCTATGTAGTGGCGGTATAGACCGGGGTTTAGTAGAATTGGAATCGTGAGGCGAAAAAATTAGTCTTTGGTTTCTGAATGAAATTTTTCGTGAACTTCTTTAAGGTGAGGATCAGTGATATGGGTGTAAATCTGAGTGGTGGCAATATTGGCATGGCCAAGGAGACTTTGAACAGAGCGTAGGTCGGCACCATTCATTAAAAGATCGGTAGCGAAGCTGTGACGAAGGGTGTGGGGAGTGACGTGTTTGGTGATACCGGCAAGGCGGGCATACTTTTGAATAATCCGTTCGATCGAACGTGGACTGAGCCGGCGAAAATCGCCAGAGGTGTCAGGTATATTTTGATTGGAAGAGTTATTGAGGAAAAGAGCGGGAAGAGTGTCACTTCTGGCGAAAAGGTATTCTTCAAGATGATCGGCGGTGGTTTGATCAATAAAGATAGGGCGGTCTTTTTTACCTTTACCGCGAACCATAAACTCGCGACGGGCGAGGTTAATGGAGTCACGATTCAAATTACAAAGTTCAGAAACGCGAAGTCCACCGGAGAATAATAGTTCAATGATGGCACGGTCACGCAGGCCGGTTTCGGTATCGATGGGGATTTCTGCAAGTAGACGTTCGACCTCATCGAAATGGAGAAAGGTGACCTGTTTTTTGGCGGCGCGGGGTAGGTCAACTAGACTTGGGTCAAGAGAGTGAATCCCACGTTTGGCTAGATATTTGAGAAAACCACGGAGGGCAATTAGATGATAGCTTTGAGTAAGGGCGGAAAGGCGTTCATGGTTTTGATTGTCGTCAAAACGATTGAGTCTGAGACGAAATTTACGTAAAATTTCTGGAGTGAGATCAGAGGGTTTAATGGTGGCGCCTTCGGGAAAATCTTGAGTGATTAGATCAAGAAAACGAGCAAGGTAAAGTCCGTAGTTTTCAGTGGTTTTAGTAGAGCGGCCTTTTTCAATTTCAAGAGATTCGAGAAAGTCATTAATAAGATCAGAGATATCCATAAGGGATATTATAACAGACCGTGCTATAATACGGTTATGGATAATCTGAATACTCCGGGTGTGGATTTTACGCCAAATGTGGATGGGGGCGTGAAGATGAATGATGGAAACCAGCCGAATAATGAGGTAGGGACGAATTCGGTATTTAAGGTTTTTGGTGAAGTAAAGAAGATTGACTATAATCAAGAATTAGTCGATCAGCAAATCAATATGAATCCGACAGAGAAGAGAATTTACGAGCCTCTAACTGGGAGTAGCGTGGTGGTGGATACAGTGCAGGAAAATAGGGTACCTGAAAATGGGTTCCCGGCAGGGTATGGACCGAATGCAGATTTCAAGAGAATTGAAAAACCGAAAAAACCGAAGTTGAGGGAAAGAATTAAGCGTTCTTTTGGTGAGCTGACGAAGATACAGAAGAGGCTGCTAATTATTATCCCGTCAGCAGTGGTGGGATTAATTGTAGTTTTTTCGATATTTGCAAGTATTACGGGAATGTTTTCAACCGATTACTCAAAAACTTACAGTGTGGCGAAGGCGATTAAGAGTGACCTACAAAAACTAAGAAGTAATGTGAACTGTGATAAGGTAACAGAATATAATGACAATACCTTCACCTCGATGGAGATATATCAGGGATATATTGAGGGATGCAAAAAAAATAGTCAGGGAGTGAATGCGCAGTTGATCGAAGAAATGGGGGACACTGCCGGAGTCTTGAAGGATATCGAGGTAAATCGTCGATTTGAGGCGTTTAAGGTGGCGTTGAATGAGTCTAAGGCAAGTAGCGCTGAAGTAGAAAAGACTCTGGATCTTTATTCGTTGTGGCATAATTGGCTAATTGTGGAGTCGTCTGGAGACAAAACTCACAACGGTTTTGAATGGAGTGAATCAGAAATTAAGGAAGCGGCGAAAATTTTGGTGGAATCTGGAAATGAAAGATTGGTGTCGTATGGTAATGCATGGATTAGTTTAAAAACAGAGGTGGCGAAGGCGGCGTATAAATTCTATCATTCTTCTGAAGAGACTGAAGTGGTAGACTATGTGGAAGCAAAGAACGATTTAGAAGCAAAAAAGAATGCATTTATACAATTTCAAAAGGAGAAGAGGCCGGATGTGTTGACGGAGTTCCCGTTACAGCTGGTTGATCTTGCAAATATTTCGGTGAAATTTGAGGAAATGTATAGTTTTATCCGGGAAACTTATCAAAAAAATTACAATAAAAAGGTCGGGGGATGCAAGGAATTGATTAACGCGGTAATTTGTGATTAAGACTGCGAGTTGCACCTGGATAAGAGTAGGCGTGGAATGGCTTGACTGGTTGTGTTATAATCAGAAAAATGTAAGAGCATAGCTCAGGGAGTACGTATGTCAGAAGATAAACCTACTAATAAACAAAAGGAGGTCGATCTTGCCGACTTCGTGCAAAGAACTCTTGTGATCTTTAAGCCAGATTCAGTTCAACGTGGTATCGTGGGAGAGATCTTGCAACGTTTTGAGCGTGTGGGGCTAAAAATTGTTGGCATGAAGATGGTAAGCCCAGACCAGGTGCTATTTAAGAAACATTATGAAGATATTGGAAAGTTGATTTCACGTCGTGGTGAGGAGACTTTTATGTATAATCTGGACTATATGATGTCTGGTCCAATTATTGCGATGTGTCTTGAAGGGGTGGAGGCGGTAGCTTTGGTGCGTAAGATTGTTGGCCCAACTGAGCCAAAATCTGCGGATATGGGTACAATTCGTGGTGATTTTTCTCACATGAGTTTTGGTTATTCTAATGCAAAAAAGATTGGTGTGCCTAATCTTGTACATGCATCTGGAAACGCGGAAGAGGCAGCTGAAGAAGTGAGACTATGGTTCACTAATGCTGAACTTTATGATTACGAAGATTTGAACGAAAAATATACTCGCTAAGATAGTGAAGTATATATGGTATAATTAATTTGTGTTGGCCTGGTAGCTCAATGGATAGAGCAGCTCCGTCCTAAGGAGAAGGTTGCGAGTTCGACCCCCGCCCGGGTCACCATAAATTGAAATTATATGACAAAATTAGTATTTGATGGGCAGCGAGAAGGGGAAGAAGTTAAGTTTATTTTTCGTCGCCATTTTTCAACAGCAAAAGCGGGAATTATTTTTCTAGTATTGATGATAATGCTAGGAATAATTCCGCTTTTTTTGTGGCAGAATGATCTAAGAATGCTGTGGATTTTTCTGGGGTTTGTGTTTGTGGGGGTGTGTGGTTTTTTCTATGCATACATGATGTGGTATTTTTCGGTTTATATCGTGACAGACCAAAGAATTAGACAGGTTTCACAAAAAGGTTTATTCAAGAAAACTGTAGTGGACTTGGGATTAGACAAAATCCAGAGCATTTCTTACGGAATTACTTCGGTGGTGGGGGGGATTTTAGGTTATGGAACAATTTTAATTCAAACTGGTGTAGGTGATCTAGTGATTTCAGTAGTGGGGAAACCGGCGCAGATTTATGAAAAATTGCAAAATGTCGTGGCAAAAAACACAAAGTAGAGAAGAGGAGAAATAAAAGTGAAGAAACAAGATCAAAATGATGAAAAAAAGCCATCAATCATCAAACGTTTAAAACAACGTAAAGAGCAGAAGGAGATTGAGGAGTTTAAAAACAAGACAGAGCTTGAGCGGGTCGAGGAGAGGCGTGAAGAAGTTTTATCGAAGGGGCGAAAGTTTAAATATCCTCTACAATATGCGAAATATCGTATTGTAACGTTGACTATTGTGATCTCTTTGGTGGCAGTAATGTTGTTTGGTGGATTCTTATACTTGTCTCTATATAAGTGGCAGAGTACAGATTCAGTGCTTTATAGACTTACTCAGCTGGTGCCGCTACCTGTGGCTTCAGTAGACGGTGAGCGTGTACGATACTCTGACTATTTGATGATCTATAAGAGTACAATTACGCCAATTGAACAGCAGCAAGGGAAGTTGGGTAATGACAAAGACGCTTCGTCAATGATGAATCACTACAAAAGAATGTCCTTAACTGAGGCGGAGAATTATGCCTATGCCTTGAAATTGGCGGCCGAGTATCATTTGACCGTGGATAAAGACGAGATTGATCGTGCGCTCGATAAGCATCGTAAGATTGGCGGAGTGGAGAGAAGTGAGGAGAGTTTTAAGAAAATCCTAGAGGACAACTTCGGTCTATCCGTTAAAGAGTATCGCAGGATGCTTTACCTTTCCTTAATGAAAGAAAAAGTATCACAACAGATTGATAAGGAAGCGATTAGAATTTCGGAGACTGTACAGGCGGGAGTAAAAGCGGGAAAAAGTTTAAAGGCTATTGCCGATGAGCTTGGTGAAAAGGTTTTATATGAGGAGACCGGGGGATTGGTTGATAAGTTGAATGTTGACGGGGGTAGGGCTGGAATCGCGATGGGTCTTGAGGCGGGGCAGACTTCAGATCGTGTGATGTCTTCGTCTGGTGATGGATACTATTTTGTGACATTGATTAACAAAACTGAATCACAAGTGAATTATACGTCAATTAAGATTCCGTTTTTGGAGTTTAATAAACAAGTGAAACAAATTCGTGAAGGGGGACTGGTGCGAGAAATGATTAGTTTGAAGGATGAATAGAGAATATCGTATCGATAAAAAAGATCCCTGGAAGAGGGATTTTTTTGACAAAAAATGGTGCGAGTAGAGGGAGTCGAACCCTCGTCTCTTCCTTGGGAAGGAAGCATAATAGCCGTTATACGATACTCGCTTATGTAGTTATTTTAGCATAATTTAAAGAAGATAGAGAAAAAGTCTTGCACAATCGAGGACAATAAAGTATACTACTGGTATTGGATTCGTAGCTCAGTTGGTTAGAGCGCCGCCCTGTCACGGCGGAGGTCGCGAGTTCGAGTCTCGTCGGATCCGCCATTACAGCTTTAGGGCTGTTTTTTCTTGTTTAAATTTTTTATTCAATAATGGAATTATCTATATACTTTTGATAGTGTTTTTCGGAGTTTGAAGAAAGCACCCAGCAAAGTACGGGGTGAGATTGGCGGTAATTTTGAATATGATTGTTTTGAACAATTTTTTTATCGACGGAAAGAAAATCCGGCTTAAGCCATAAGTTGAAGGGGAATTTTAGAAGAGATAAACCTAAATAATAAAGAGGATTTGGATGGCTGGGAATAAGCAAGCCAGAGGGGATATTTGGACAATAATGAAGAAACCAGTGCACGATGCGCGGATCAAAACTTTTGATGGAGATAGGGGCGTTTTGGTGTTGGTCTTGATATTTTTGAAGTAGGTTCGCAGTTTGTTGGCAGAAACGACGATAGTTAACATTGAATTCAGATTTAAGTTCGATAAGGAGGGGAGTTTTGCCGGCGATAAGTTGAAGCGCGGATTCTAGTGTGGGGATCCTAGAGACGTATTCTTTGGGGAAAGGATTTTTTGATTGCTGAGAGGGGGAAAGAAGCTGGAGCTCTTGAATACGAGCTAAAGTACTATGTTTAATTTTTTGAGAGACTTGAGTAAGTCGATAAGTGTCATTGTCGTGAAAAATAACAAGGTGACGATCGTTCGTATAGTGAAGGTCAAGTTCGATGGCTAGTTGATTTTGAATAGCAAGTTGAAAGGAGGCAAGGGTGTTTTCAGGGATGAAAAGGTAGGGCTGATGAGGAGATGGAACGCTAGGGTATTTTTGATAGGTTGATGGGTTAAGAAAACCGTGTACGCCACGATGTGCAAAAGGGCGACTAGTAAGTGCGGCAATCTGAGACTGTTTTAGTTTATCCTCAGGGGGAAGTGCTGGGTCCAGGTGGGGTTTTCGTTGGGCTAGGAAATGTTTCATGATATAATCTAATCAGGTGCCATTGTAGCTCAGTTGGTAGAGCAGCTCATTCGTAACGAGCAGGTCGCAGGTTCGATCCCTGTCAATGGCTCCATTTTTTTAGTTTAAAAAATTAATAGCAGAAGTAGCGCTAAGCGCGCCATCGGCGGTAGCGGTAACTAGTTGGCGAGTAGCTTTAGAGCGGCAATCTCCGGCAACATAGAAGCCCGGTAAAGATGTAGCGCAATTATCATCGGTAATTGGGAAGCCAGAAGAGTCTGTAACTAAATTGTGGTTTTGACCTAGGTTCTTTAGAAGATCAGTACTTGGGAAAATGCGACCAATTTCAACAAAGAGACCTTGAATTTTAAGAGTACGAGGGAGTGAGGGGTCTTGTTGAAAATCTTTTGGTAAATCATTTTTAAGATCGACTGCGGTGAGAAAGTGGTTGGAAGATTTTAGTGAGTTGATCTCATTGTTGGTAAGAATGGTTACATTTTTGCGAAGTTTTAGCTTGTCAAAGAGAAGTTCTTCGGTACGAAAAAGAACGGAACGGTGTAAGAGATAAACTTTTTGACAAAGATCTGCTAAGTAGAGTGCAGAAAGAACGGCGGAATTACCTCCACCAACAACGGCGACAGTTTGATCTTTATAAAGTGGGCCATCACAGGTGGCGCAAATGGCGATGCCGCGACCTAGAAGTTGATCTTCTTCCGGGAGATTAAGCTTACGGCGTGTGGTTCCAGTTGCTAAAATAACTGTTTTGGCATGATATTGTTGATTTTTAGTGTGAATGTGATAAAGAGAATCTACATAATCTAGGTCAAGAACGGTTTGGTAGGTGATTTTTTGGTTTAAAGCCTGAAGTTGCTGATACAAATGAGAGGCAAAATCTTGGCCAGATACATTAGGGAGACCAGGGTAGTTTTCTACAAGAGGAGATTGAATGATTTGGCCACCATAAATAGTGGATTCTAGTAGGAGGACGGTTTTATTTGCGCGGAGAGCGTAGAGGGCGGCAGTCATACCAGCGGTACCGGCACCAATAATTGCAATATCATAAATCATATTAATATTATAGCAAGTTCTAATTTAAAATTAGGCATGGTATGATTATAGATAATGGTACAGCTTGGAATTAGAACTGGTAGAGGCGGATTTTCTGAATGGATGAAGGGTTTTTCTGGACAAAGAGAAAAGAATTGGAATATTGAATTAATAAAACGCAACAGAGAAAGGATGGCGAGAATTTTTTTGGTGGCAATTGAGCAATATAATATTGAAGTGTCACAAAAAGAGGTAGTGGATAAAAATGGTGTGTACATCGCTGAACAATTAATTTCCCCAGAAGGTTTTAAATTAGTGGCTGGATATCATACTGACTCGATTAGTGAAGAAAGAGAGGTTGAATCTAATTATGGGGTATATATACAAAATTTAACCACGACAATTTATTCAAACCTGGTAATAGGTTATAACTGGCAAACTGGAGTGATTGTGATTGTGAAGGTGGATGCTGAACTAAATAGTTATTCGGATATATATGTATTTTCTAAACAGAATGTATTTAAGGCTAAGCGTGGGTGGTTTTCAGACGTTTTTCAGATTTATGATAGAAGTGAGAGCTTAATAAAAAATTTATTAACTTTTTTGAGTTTTAAAAACCGTACAACTTTTATGGTGGATGCGGAGATGGATGGTAGTTTAAGAGACGAAAAGGGGGGATCGATTTTGATTTATATGAGGCAGACACAAGAGAGAGCGGATTTTGTGAACTTTTTTCGAAAATTTGCAAAATAGTCAAAAGAGAAGAAATAGAGTAATATAGAGAAAATAAGAGGAAAAGATGATGAATGATGGTAATATAAAAATCATAGCAGTTGTGGGGATGAGTGGATCTGGAAAATCGGTAGTAGTAGACTATTTGACTGAAAAAGGTTTTCCTAAAGTGTATTTTGGGGGAATGATCTATAAAGAGATGAAGCGACGAGGGATCGAAATTACTGCGGATGGAGAAAGCGAAAAGCGGTTCAGGGAAATGATTCGGGAGACCGAAGGTAAAGATTGGGTGGTGAAGCAAGTGATTGAGGAGGCAAAAAACCTAATTAATGCTGGTCAAAAGCGAATCGTGCTAGACGGTCTTTATTCATGGACTGAATATAAGATTTTAAAAAAGGAATTTCCTGGTCAATTAACAGTGTTGGCGGTTGTAGTGCCAAAGGCTCTGAGACATTTTAGGGTTGG
Organism: uncultured Candidatus Saccharibacteria bacterium; assembly: GCA_963531135.1. Taxonomy (GTDB): domain Bacteria; phylum Patescibacteriota; class Saccharimonadia; order Saccharimonadales; family Saccharimonadaceae; genus Nanosyncoccus. The sequence goes on from CAUSFJ010000012.1 coordinate 8,382, forward strand.
AAAAAGACCAGAGAGGCCATTCAATACAAAAGAAATTCAAGAACGTGATAGGTCTGAGGTGGAGAATTTAGAGAAGGGTGGTCCAATTGCAATGGCAGATTACTATGTGCTTAATGATGAAAGCGTAGCTAAGCTACATGATGATATAGATGTGATTCTCGATCGAATTGAATTCTAATTAAAGAAACTAGACTAAGGTGAGACGATGAAGACATTGGTAATTATTGACGGTAAGAGTGTATTTTATAGGGGATATTTTGCAATGGGGGCGTTGTCAACATCGGACGGTACGCCAACTTCTGGAGTGTATGGTTTTGCAACAATTGCAACAGAGATTGTGAAAAAATTGCAACCAACGAAAGTGGTAGTTGCATGGGATAAAGCGAAGACCTCAACAGCAAAAAGACTAGTAATCTATCCAGAATATAAGGCTGGAAGAACAAAACCACCTGAAGATTTTTTTGCGCAAATTCCACTATTAAAAGAGCTAATTCTTGCCTTGGGCTGGGAGTTTTTGGAGGCGGATGAGTATGAGGCAGATGATATTATCGGGACGCTAGCTAGACAGGCAGATGAAGAGGGGGACTATATGACCTATATTGTATCGTCGGACCTCGACATGTTGCAGATTGTTGATGAAAATACCAGGATGTATAGACTGATTAAGGGCTTTTCGAATATTGAGGAGATAGACGTTTCCGCAATTGAGGAAAAGTATGGTATTTTAAAGAGTCAATTTTTGGATTTGAAAGCTCTTAAGGGGGACAATTCGGATAATATTCCGGGTGTGCCTGGTGTTGGTGAAAAGACGGCGGTGAAGCTGTTAAATGAATATGGTAGCTTGAGGGGAGTGTATGAACATATTAATAAGATTTCTGGAGTAGTAAAAAGGAGGCTGGAGGAGGGGAAAGCGTCGGCCGAAATGTCGTATGAGCTTGCAAAAATTTTAACAGATGCTCCAGTGCAGCTTGATGAGGTTGCGGATCTAGTGATAGAGCCGGAGAGAATTATTGCGGCGCTAAAAAAACTAGAATTCAACTCATTGATCAGAAAGTTTCGTAACGAATTGAAATTGGGTGAAGATCAGAATAGGCTAAAAAATCAGGAAATAAAGAGCGTTGAAACAGGTCTAAGTGAGGATACTTCTGTGCAGGTAGTGGAGGGGGCGGTGTTTGCGGAGAGGATGTTTGAAATACC
>CAUSFJ010000013.1:0-9299 GCA_963531135.1 uncultured Candidatus Saccharibacteria bacterium
GGCATCTATCGCATTATCTCAACCCTAAATGCTCTGGATCAGTCAAGAAGTACAACTAAAATCGTATTAATTATCCCAGTCTTTATGATCGTAATTCTGCTTATGTTATTGACAATCACAATTGCCTGGTTTATAATCCTATTCAGAAAGCGACAGGCCCAAAAGTCAAAGCTTATCATCTAGTCGCGAGGATGAATACTGAGACTAAGGCACGCGGTTATCCGCAAAAGCGTTCAAAATAAAAATAATAAAACAAAGCGAGTGTGAAAATGAAAAGAAAAGGAATAATTGGAGTTCTTAGCGTTGCTACCTTAGCTCTAGCTGGCTTAGCACTTCTTCCATCAACACCTACATTTGCCGCAACTACTTCTTCAACTAATGTTACGGTCAAATTAACAGTGCTACCTTCGGGTGAGTCTGTGGTTATTCGTTTCCCATCAGATGGTGATACCTTTGCTACAGATAAAATAACAATCAAGAAAGACTACACGTCAGCCACAACCCTTGAAACCTAGATTATCTATACTGATGAGAATGGTGTCACTACAACTTATAACGTTCCAGTAGAAAACGTTGCTGATCCTCACGGTAATCCAACCAATGGCACTTCAGAAAGTGAACTTGATATTACCGCAATTACTGGTGGACGCTATGGAGATTATAAAATCATTACAACTGTTAATGGTCTCCCGTCAACCGAAGATGTGATTAATTTCTCTTACCGTGCAGTCAAAATCACTGATAACGGTACCGATCCATCGACCAATAATCCAAAAGTAAATATTGAACATGGTCCACGCGTCGATCATATTACAGTTCAAATTTACGATGAGAACGGTAATCCAGTACTTCCAAACCCAATTACCATTCCAACCCCAGATACTACAGGTGGTCACGGTGGTACAACGCCATGGACAGTTCCACTTGATGGCCTAAATCTCAAGGATGGAAAATATCAGATTGTTACCACAGCTTATGATAATGGCGGTAATATTCTCGATAGAAATACTAAATATTGGGTTCAGTATACATCGAAGAAGACTCCTTCCGTTCCTGAAACTGGTGGCTCAGTCTTCGCTGGCACAAACTTCACAAGTGCAGATTTCATCTCAACCTCACTCGCAATCTTCTTTGTCGCTACTTTCTTCGCGATTATGGTCTTAAAGCGTAATCGCAAAAGTCAAAGACGCTAAGTCTTAATTTAGTCTAAAATATAGATCCAAAAAGGGTCTATATTTTTTATTTTCTTGAAAAACATTGAGCTTTTTTATATTATCTGGTAAAATAAGACTGTTGGACGATTAGCTCAGTTGGCTAGAGCGCGTCTTTGACGTAGACGAGGTCAGAGGTTCGAGTCCTCTATCGTCCACCATAAGCATCCTTTTGGGATGTTTTTTCTTTGTTCATATGTTACAATTGGGATAATTAAACAAAGGGAAAATATGAGAGACTTCACAAACAAAATCAATAACTTCCTAAATGCTGCAATCAACACTACGATTCTGATGATTGCAATCGGAATTTTTCTAGCTCTTTTTCCGACCTTGAGCCTCGAAATCACCAGATGGATTTTTATTATTGCTTTAGTCTCTGCCGGACTTAGTATGATTACTGCGGATCTCACTGGTAAAAAACGTGGCGGCATCATTTCCGGTACTGTGCTTGGTTCCTTTAATTTACTTCTCGGTCTCATAATCCTTATTAACCCTGGGATCCTCAGTATTATTCCAATTGCTATCGGTTTCTATGTCGTAATCTCAAGCCTAACAAAATTACGTATGACATTAGCTCTTAAAGAAATCTCAAATTCCGCCTTCACTGCCTCTATCCTTATGAATATTATTTCCGTAGTTTCCGGCTTTATTATTATCTTTCAGCCTATCACCTCAACGGCCATAGCCGTCATGCTGCTTGGCATTATGCTTATTGTCTATGGTGTCTCTGACCTAATTAATATTGTTATCCTAAAAAGCCATGTTAATGAATTTTCGTCAAAAATGAAATCTGCCAAGAAATATCTTACCGACGACGTCCAAGAAGCAGAAGTCATTGAGAAAAAGAAAAAATAAACCCACTTCCATTGGTGTAATAAAAATCGGTGTAGTAAAAAAGACGTCCTCAAAAAAACTCATTTAAACACTAGCTATTTATAAAATCCTTATGCTATAATCAATACAATACATTTATATGTAGTGGAGTTAAATAAAGTGAAATTAAATAAAGGACTAAAACAGTCTGGCCTTCGAGTGTGGCCAGAAATGCTAGCCCGGGGCTCAAGGTGGGTCTTTGGTTTATTGTGGGCACTTCCAGTACTTGCCTCCATGGCTTTTGGTAACCCAGTTTATGCAGCCCCAACGATTAGCGTCTCCCTCCCTGCAACTTCTGCCGATATTGATTTCTCGATGTCGGAAGTGCGATCCTCGGCCTTCAAAAAGAGTACTATTATTCAACCTGTTGTCACTACGGATAATCCTCAAGGATATACCCTATATTTATCAAGTAACGACGAGAATACTTCACTAAATAATGGTACCTATGATCATATTAATTCAATTTCAACCAGCCTCAGCGAGACTGCTTTTACTGCAAGAACATGGGGATACTCGCTTGATAATACTAACTTTAAACCTATTCCAAAAGCCAGTAACCCAGATAAAATCGCCGAATCGCAGCTTCCAGCAACTGCTGCTACTCCTGCCTCGGTTAATTTTGGTGTAAAGGTTGCCCCTGATCTCTATGAAGGCACCTACCAGAAGGAGATTGTTTTTACTGCAATTACCAACACGGTAAAGACTGTTAGTTATATGGATAATGGTTGGAACACAATCACTCGCTTGCAATGGTTGGCGGATGCTAATGCTGGTCATGACATCACAATTAAGCGTGGATATTCGATCCCCTATCCAGGTTTCTGTGGTCACTATATCAATAAGTGTTTTCCACATACAGACATGGCGACTTCCACGGATCCATATGAGACGATTATCTGGACCGATACCGATACTCACACTATCTATTTTTACAGCGAAAAAGACATCATCTATGTCAATGAGGATGCAAAGGGTATGTTTAATGACATAATGAAAAACGCAGGCCCCGGCAGTGTTACTATTGATCTCACAGGGCTTGATTTTTCCAAGGCAAAGGATCTCTCAAGCTTATTTGCAAAGAATAAGATTAAATCCATAGAATGGGGTAATTTTAATACTGAGAGCGCTGAAACAGTCAGTAAAATGTTCCGCGACGTAGAACCCACTAACCCATCTAATTTCCCTATAGATTTTACGAAAATTAATACTCGAAACGTAACAGACTTTTCTTATATGTTTAATGGTTCAAAAATATCTTCACTGAACCTAAACGGCATTGATACAAGAAAAGCTACGAATATGGCTGGTATGTTCTCTAGTATGGACAACCTCTCTGTGTTAGACGTTGCTCCACTGAATACGTCAAATGTTACAGACATGTCAAGTATGTTTGCAAGTATGCATGGTCTTACAAATATTCAAAACCTTTCAAGTCTAGATACCTCGAGGGTAGAAAGTATGTCAAGTATGTTCTCAGATCTTGGCAGCATAACTAGTCTAGACCTCTCTAGCCTCAACACGTCCTCAGTAACTAATATGTCGTATATGTTTGCTTCTTCTGCCGCAATTACGGATTTGGATCTTACCACTTTTGATACACATGCAGTAGAGAATATGGCTGGAATGTTTAGTGGTATGACTAATCTTTCTAATCTTAATATGTCAGGCCTTGATACTTCCAGTGTTACCGATATGTCATATATGTTCAATGGAATTATGGGGATGTCAACCATAGATTTAAGTCCCCTTAATACCTCTTCCGTAATTGACATGACCTCAATGTTCCAGGACTCAAAAAATCTTACCCATCTTGATCTATCAGGTTTTGACACGACTCATGTCGAAAATTTCACAAGTATGTTTAGTGGTGTTAATAATATGACTACTCTTGATCTCACCAGTTTCCATACACCTCAAGCAACAGACATGTCTTCTATGTTTATGGAGATGTCATCACTAACGAATCTAATAATGCCAAACTTCGACACTTCTAATGTTACACAGATGTATTCTATGTTTAATGGTCTTACTAGTATGACCACCCTTGACCTCTCTCATTTTAATACAAGCCAAGTTGTAAGTATGGGCGCAATGTTCCAAAATACCCCACAACTTTCACATCTCAATCTCAGCTCATTTAATACCTCACAAGTGACGGATATGTCTTCAATGTTTGAGGAAGGTATGGCAGACAATAGTGTACTGGATCTGTCAAGCTTTGATACTGCGCAGGTATCTTCCGCCTACAATATGTTCAGCAATGCTCGCTCTCGTACAATTTTTGCCTCTAATTCATTTGCCCTTGACATAGATGACAGTCAAGACTTGTTCTCTGACAATAATAATCTTATTGGTGGCAATGGCACTGCTTTTTCCGCCAGCAACCCAACCAACAAAGCCTATGCTCGTATCGACGAACCAGGTACCCCAGGCTACTTTACAAGAAAGCCATAATTATAACAGCTATTCCTGGTTATCTTTTTCATCATGGTTTCCATATTCTTTTTATGGTTATTATGGTAAAATTAAATTGCTTATTGGCTATAAGCAAACAAAAAAATAGAGTAAATAGGAGTTTTACTTGAGAAAAGGACTGCGAAAACCCCCATTTTTTAATGGTCAAGGTCCAGTAATTATTGCCATCGGCTTAATTTTTACAAGCCTTTGCCAATTTTTCCTTGATCGGACTACTGTTTTTGCCGCTCCATTAATCTCAGGAAGCGGCACTGTTCTGTCTACCTCTGTTTCTCATTCCACGGTTAGTCTTGATTTTTCTGCGCAAGAATTTCGTACCGCTGCCTTTAAAAACTCAACTATTCAATACCATATTAATACCACCAACGCCACCGGAGCTATGTCCTATATTTCTAGCATTGACGAAGACACTCATTTAAATCATTCCGATACCGATATTCATCAAAAATTTGAGTCAATTTCCATTTCTTTACCAGAGACTAGCTTTGCGCCAAAAACTTGGGGTTATCGTAAATCAAAGACTAGTGTCACCGGGAACTTTAATCCTATTCCCAAACGCAGTAATCCAGACCTCTTGTATAATGAAACTACCGCAGTTAATCTCTCATATCATATCGATTTTGGGGTCAAATCCTCGCCAGATCTTATTGAGGGGACTTTTGAAAAACAGATAGTTCTCACTACTATTGCCAACCCTGTCCCGACTACTGCCACCCTTCAGAATGGCTTTCAATTTAGTAATATTGTCTATAACTTAAACCCTAACCATGACACTGAGAATTTTAAGCCTTCAGCCACACCTCCGGCAAATCTTGCAACTGCCACGAAGATTTCGACTAATAGTTCTATGGTCCCAGTATATGCCTGGTATGATAGCTCCGATAAGACTGTCTATTGGTGGAGTGATGCCGATATTGTTTATGCTGACGAGAATTCAGCCTACATGTTCGGTCGCATTAATAAATATGCTAATCCGCTGAAGGTGATAGATACAAGGGGGATTAATACTAGTAGAGTCAAAATGATGACCAGAATGTTCTACGCCGGTCGTTGGCCGATCAAAGAAATTATTTTAAGTGAATTCGACACCTCAAATGTCGAAGATATGTCAGAGATGTTTGCTGTGGATCCGTTTGGTACCGTTACAGATCTGCCTGAGCCGCTTGATCTCACAAGTTTCGATACTAGGAAGGTTACCAGTATGCGTAGTATGTTCTCGGGGACATATAATGAAGAAATTGATATTTCAAGTTTTGATACCAGCAATGTTACGGATTTGTCTTACATGTTTGATGATTCAAAGGTTAAAAAAGTTTATGCCCCAGCCAGTCTTAATACGGCAAACGTGGTGGACTCGACTGATCTCTTCCATGACGCAGTTAACCTTATTGGTGGTAATGGTACAACTTATAGTGCCACAAACGCTTCAAACCTGAATTACTTTAAGATTGACGAGGTCGGCAGTCCTGGCTTCTTTACTGCTGCACCGTAATAAGTGTTCTCTTAAAAAGTTTTCGATATTCTTGGCCTAAGTGGTATAATTGTTCCACTTATGTTAAAATAAAACCAGTAAATAAGGTCTAAAAATAAATGAGAAAAATCAAACAAATATTTGAAAGCGTCCGTCAAAAATTATTTTTGAACAACAGTCTAACCTTAAAGAGTACTCGTTTTCTTTATCTAATCCCGATGACCGGGCTCATTATAACCACCCTTATCTTTGGTGCAATTATTTATACCTCTTCCGAAAAGTCCACTTTTGCAGCACCGACAATGGTAACCGTTGGTGATCCTTCCACCTTGCAGATCCAAGTTCTCTCTCAACCATTATCTTTTACTGGGACCGAAGCTCAAGCTTCTAACTTTAAAACTCAACATATTGCTGTGGACGTAAATACAACAAATCCTGCCGGTGCAACTTCTTCGATTTCAAGCGTTGATGAAAATACCGATTTGATCCCGACTGATCCGTCCAACACTCAAAGAATTACGTCAATTAGTTCTCCTACACAAGACTCCTTATTCCCGCAGGCTACTTGGGGCTATTGCATTGATACCTGTCCAACCTATCAACCTATCCCAAAAAGTAGTTCTCCTGCTGTCTTGAAGAATCGACCAATCAATGCCATTAGGACCCACTCATTCAAGATTGGTGTGAAGGCGAGTCCCAATCTCACTCCGGGTACATATTCGAAAGATATTATCATCTCCGCAGTCACAAACTATGCCCCAACTACGGCGAACTTGCTTAATGGTAGGGCATTTAATGCAAAAATCAAAGCTTTAAATACTAATGCTAATATGGAGGTCTTTCGTCGTTCCTCTACTCCTCCAGCTAATTTAGCTACAGCAACAATTGTTTCGACTCCAACTAGCTCAAAACCTGTCTATGCATGGTATGATTCAGTATCAAAAACCATGCTTTGGTGGTCAGAAGCTGACTATGTTTTTGCAGACAATGATTCCTCTGAAATGTTTAAGGACCTTAATAGCGTTGGTAGTCATATGCAGCTCTTGGACATTTCTGGTATAGATATGCGTAACGTGCAGGATATGAGTTATATGTTTTCTTCCAATGGTTATTTAATTAAACACCTTAACCTCGGAGACATTAATACGAAAAATGCAAATAAAATGAACTTTATGTTTAGCGTAATGGGTACGGTTCCAAATCCAATAGCGATTGATCCAATAGACTTGTCAAAGCTTAATACAAGTAATGTAACAGAAATGATTGCAATGTTCCACGGTTCCTATGTTCCCACACTTGACGTTTCTAATTTTGACATGAGAAACGTCGAAAATATTTTTATAATGTTCGCTACTCTGAAAAATGTTACAACGATTTATGTCTCTCATTTTCAAACCCCACGCTTAAACTGGATGACTGGAGTTTTTCAGAATAGTAGTCGCATTACTAGCCTAGATTTGTCTAGCTGGAATACTAGCGAGGTTAAATCAATGAACGGTCTATTTTCAGATATGTCTTCTTTAAATAGTCTAAATATTTCAAACTTTAATACTAGTAACGTTACTACAATGGCGGCTATGTTTCATGGGGCAAAATCTCTAACAAGCCTTGACTTATCTCATTTTGACACTAGTAAGGTAATAGATATGGGTAGTATGTTTAAGGATATGGAGTCGCTGCAAACCATTAATTTGTCAGGGTTTAATACTAGCAATGTTAAAAATATGTCGTATATGTTCCTTATGACTTCACCCAACAACCCGCCTATTACTGACCTTGATCTCTCTAGTTTTAATACAAGTAAAGTTACTAACATGCAGGCTATGTTTGCTGGTCTTACTAATCTTCAGAGTCTAAATCTCAGTTCTTTCGATACGCGCAATGTTACCAATATGCAGTCTATGTTCTCTCGCACATTTGTTACGCATCCAAATGGGGTGCTTGATATTTCAAGTTTTGATACTAGTCGAGTTAATAATATGGGTGGTATGTTTTGGTTCATGAAAGTTAAGACCATCTACGCTTCCCCTAGTTTCGTTACGAATTCCCTATCTTCGCAGTCTTCCAGTATCTTCGCGCAGAATGATTATCTTACTGGTGGCAATGGTACTACCTTTGCCCCGCCAAACCATTACCCAAACTTCGCCCATATCGACGCCCCTGGCAACCCTGGTTACTTTACTAGGAAGCCGTAATTAATCCTAGTGTCATAAAAAATATTGCCAAAAAACCGCTTTGGCGTTATAATAAGAAAGACTTCTGGGTCGGTAGCTCAGTTGGTTAGAGCACGGGCCTTTTAAGCCCGGTGTCGAGGGTTCGAGCCCCTCCCGACTCACCAGATTTCGATTTTAAACAGCCCTCGTAAGAGGCTGTTTTTTTGTTTTGCAAATCTACATTCCGCTTATCCTACCGAAAAACCATAAAATATGGTATGATAAACCAAGTTTAATATTAATATTCTTATCACAAAAATTAGTCTAAATCTTTTTGTGGTAATCAAAGGGCAAAATCATGGAGAATAAGGAACAAATTCGCAATGTAGCAATTATTGCTCACGTTGACCACGGCAAGACCACTCTGGTCGACGCTTTATTAAAACAATCTAATACTTTTCGCGATAATCAAGCGGAAATGAGTCAGACTCTTATTATGGACTCAGGCGATCAGGAGCATGAGCGCGGTATCACTATTACTGCCAAGCAGACCGCCGTCTATTATAATGGCTATAAAATCAATATCATTGATACCCCTGGTCACGCTGACTTTTCTGGTGAGGTTGAACGTACCCTCAACATGGCTGACGGCGTGCTTCTTGTTGTTGATGCCCAAGAAGGTCCAATGCCTCAAACCAAATTTGTTTTAAAGAAAGCCCTTGATTTAAAACTCAAACCTGTTGTTATTATTAATAAAATTGATAAACCAGCTGCCCGTATTGAAGAAGTCAAAGATGAAATTTCTGACCTCTTCCTCGAGCTCGCCACTGACGAGTCTCAACTCAATTACCCAATTTATTTCGCAGTCGCCCGCGATGGTAAGGCTGGTAAAACCACAGAGCTGGACAACGATCTGCACGTTATCTTTGACTCTATTATCAACGATATTCCATCACCAAAAATTGATGAAGCTGAAGAAAAAAGCCTGCAGCTCCTGGTCGCCTCTCTTGCTGCCGACAACTACCTAGGCAAATATGCTATTGGCAAAATTTTCCGTGGTAAGGTCAAGCATGGCCAGAGTCTCTCTGAGAGATACTTGGACTATATTTT
>CAUSFJ010000014.1:0-9047 GCA_963531135.1 uncultured Candidatus Saccharibacteria bacterium
AACCACTTTACGTCAAGAGGAGGTAAAGCTCTAATCCGATTAGGTTTCATCTCAACCATAATTGCGATCGCAACAACCGGCCTATCCTTATATCTCTATCACGCCAGTGGCGATATTTACATCGACCGTTCTCGACCTGGATTCCTCCCCGAAAAGCACGAAAATGAACAGTTCGACAATAATTCGTCTTATCGTTTTTCTGAAGAAGGCAAGATTAGCGAACAAGAAATTGAAGAATATTTAGAGAATATTCGACCAATCATCAATATTATCAACGAGACTAAAAAACCTTTTTCCAAAGATAGCCTTTCTGATAAGTCGCTAGGTATTTCTAATTAGTCACCATCCCACAACCGCACAAAAATAGAATCCACTAATATCTCACCTTTTGCATTCTCTACTACTATTCAATATAAGACTTTACAAAATGTATATTTTATTTTAGAATATATAAAATCTAGTATTATTATTTGAGTAGGGAGAATTTAAAATGGGGTCGCTAAGAGAAGCGCTATTAAAAAATGGCGTATTTTATTTTGAGAACGACGGCATCAGATATACAGTCGAAGGCGGGGCCGGGTGCTATATGGTTGTCAGAGATGCCAGTGGTATTGTTCGCTATCGTATCGAAGGTTCAGAGCTTAGCTCAGACCTAGTAGTACGCGACATTTCTTCCGGACTCGTGGCTTTTACTGTCAATTCAGCCTCCTTGTTCTAGAAACACTTTTGATGTCTTTTGCTATAATATACTTATGGCTATCATAATTCCAATTGCAATCTTTCTGCTTTTCTACTTATTCAAAAGACGTTTAGGTTCACCAACCCTAGCCTCTATTGCTGGGGCACTTATTTACAACCTCTTTATTGAAGATATTGTTCGCTTCACCTCAAGCTTTATTTCAACTATTCCTGGTTCCTATATCCAATTTTTCGTATTGTGCTTTTTTATCCTCCTGCTTCCTCTTATTTTATATTTTCGCCAGTCACATAGCCATTCAACTGGTCTTTTTTACATTATTAAATGTCTCGGTTTGACCAGTTTTATTTTTATATTGTTGGCACCGCAACTGCAGTTGTTTTTGCCATTCGATCAAATAAGTACCAATATCTTGCATACCATCACTCCTTTTAATCGTTTGATTATCCTGCTTTGTTCTGTCTTCGCCTATCTTGATATTCTTTTTTCGCAAAAAGAAATATAAACAGGCAATTATTAAGTATAGATAGAAAAAACTTATATTATTTTTTGCCACCGTTACTGTCAAAATCTGTATCTCACTAAAAATTCCGATCAGCTTAACCTGTAACTCCAGAAGACTAACCCCTCCACTAAAAAGGAAATAGAGGTGTCCGTAAATCCAGGACGGCAAAATTCCAACCATTGCAATACTAAATAGAATCATCGGCATCAATGGCGATAATACTACCGTCATAAGAATAGACAGCCACGAAAAGCGACCAAAATAGTACAAGATTATCGGTAGAACCATTAGATTAACGGCCACCGCTACAATCAACCCCTTTCGAAGGTTAAACACACTATCGACTTTAGCTAACATCGTTCTCAAATAGCCCTTCTTTTCCAAGCTTCTTTTTTTATTAAAACCTTTTCCAAACAAGAAACCCTCTATCAATGGATTAAGGACCAATATTCCAACATATGCCAGCATCGATAATTGCCAACCAATACTATTAATAAAATTTGGATTGATTAACAGCGTTATTGTAAACGTCAAAAATAAAATTCTACCTTTATCTAGTTTTCTTCCATAATAACTTGCAAAAATTTGACAAAAGACCACAATTGCTGCTCGCATTAGTGATGGAGTAGGTCCAATCATCATAATATATAACAGAACAAAAACTCCACAAAAATAGCTTTTCACTAATCTAGACATGGGCTTTAGTCCGTCGGATAGTATCTTTACTAAAATTACTAGATGCATTCCCGAAATCACGATTAAATGCGTTAAACCGATTTCGCTAATCTCTTCTTTTAGACTACTGCTTAGGCCACTTTTGTCCCCAACTAAGTATGCCACGGCCAAACCGCTTATTTTTGGATCAAGTCGATTTTTTAAATTTGTCTTTATATAATCACGAAAACTATTTTCTTCACGCGAACTCCGCAATTTGTCATCTTTAAACTGATATTTTGTCTCGGCAGGAGACCTACAACTCACCCTCAAAAAAGTTATTATTGCAATTACAATGATTATTATTTTACTAATTTTATTCACCATAAAACCTCATTTAATTTCCGCCCCAAACTTACTTCATTAGCACAGTATTATCAAGACTCTTTTGAAAAAATCCTCACAAATCTTTGTAGTAACAGAGAGAAAAATCTTTATCATAAGCAAGATATTTTTAATCAACATAAGCAAGATATAAAATAGCAGCCATAAACTCTTTCGTATCTCTCATTAGATTCATATTAATAGACCTGCTCTTAAAACTTGCATTCTCTCTCCCTACGATATAAGCTAGATGTAATGAGAAAAAAAGAACCCAGAATTGCCACACCAAAAATCCCCCTCCTTATTGACGACTTTGCCACCACGGGACAGGGAATTGCTACTCTAAATTCAGAGCTCAGCATTAACCAGCAGTCTTATTCCGAACTGGTCGGTGTCAAGGTTTTACTCTGGAATGCACTTCCGGGAGAAGTAGTTTCTAAATTTCAAATTGTCACTCAAAAGCCACATTTTATTGAAGGTATCGCCATTGAATTTGAAAAACAATCTGAATCCCGCGTTACGCCGCAAGACAAACAATTTCTCTCAACTTCCCCCTGGCAGATTCTAAATGATCAAGCCGAATTATCCGCCAAATCCAATATCTTAGTTTCTCTTTTTACCCACCTCAGCAAAACTCATCCTATCGACGAGAAGCTAATCCAGAATATTCCTGTTCATCAATCACCGAAAAATTATTTCTATCGCAACAAGATGGAGTATTCACTTTATTATAATCACGACACCGAAAAAATTCAGCTCGCCGTACATTATCGCGGTTCCCATCGTAAAATGCCTATCACCAGTTCTTCTCTTGAATTACCAGCCATCTTTACCCGTGCCAATCAAATAGTCGATGAATTAAATCGAACCAAACAAGAAGCCCGTTCTTTCCAGTCATTACTTCTTCGTGCCAACCAATCCGGCGAAGTCAGCGGTGGACTACTTGAGAACGGTAAGTCACACCCCGTCTTTCCGAACCTGACTGACATTCTTCTCGACAACACCTACTCATATTCGCCTGGTGGCTTTTTCCAAATCAATTTACCTGTCTATGAGGCTGCTCTACTACAAATTAAGGCCTTCCTCGAAGACTCTACCTCTGTTTTAGATCTTTACGCGGGTGTTGGGACCATTGGCTTATCGGTCACCAGAGACAAAGCACTTACTCTTGTGGAAGTAAACAAGTCCGCCTATGAAGAGCTCGCCGCTAACTCCACCCGTGTAATCCACGCCACGAATAATCAGCTCATTCATCCAATTCTTGCCAAATCCGAAGAAGTCTTAGACCAAATTTCCGCCGATGCAAGCGTAATTCTTGACCCACCAAGAGCTGGCTGTGACCAAAAACTCATTCAAAAACTCTGTGAAGTCCAACCTCAAAAAATAGTCTATCTATCCTGTAATCCAGCTACGCAAGTTCGCGACCTCTCTAGTCTACTCCAAAATTACGATATTCAATCCATTCAAGGCTTTAATTTCTTTCCACACACCCCCCACATCGAATCTTTGGTTTTATTAACACTTAAATAAGGAGTCTTATGCCACTCAATCAAAAACAGCAAGAAGCAGTCGAATATCTAGATGGACCTCTTCTGGTTTTAGCCGGTCCAGGCACAGGTAAGACTCAACTCCTATCTAAAAAAGTTGAATATATTCTTCAAAATACTGACACCGACCCAAGTATGATTCTATGTATCACCTACACAGAGGCCGGTGCTGAAAATATGAAAGAACGCTTACGTAGCATGATTGGTCAAGCCGCTGACAAGATTGATATTATGACCTTTCATGCCTTTGGTCAAAAAATTCTCGGTCTTTATAATCAGTTTGCCACAGAACCACAACGTAGCTTCACTGAGCCCATCGAGGAAATTATTCAACTCAAAATCATTGAAGAACTACAAGCAAATCTTTCTAACTCCTATTTACTAAAGGCTGAACAGAAGCAAAAAAATTTACTCAGTCTTATTGCTAAAATCAAAGTTTCAAAGGTTTCGCCGGCAGAGCTCAGAACTATTGTTAAGCAAAACCAGCAAGATATCGAAATTCTAAACAAAGAACTTGCCCCCATCTTGCAGTATCTTCCAGATAAAGCCTCTGGCAAAAATGCCTATACTAAACTAGCCGAAACCGTCTACCTCCCACTGCTACAAAAGCTTGGTGAACTCAAAACCGATCAGCCAATCGTGGGTCGTATTTACTCTCTTTTTGATGTTTTTTATGAAAAAATTTATTCATTTATTGAAGAGCAAGCCAGCTCAGAAAAACCATCGGTAAAGAATATCAATAACTTTATTAAGAAGTATTTTTCAAAAGACAAAAATGGCATCTTTAAATTTTCCGAACTGGCTAGCAATCAACGCCTTTTGGAATTAGCTGAACTTTATGAAAAGTATCAAAGCTATCTTCAAGAACATGGATATTTTGACTTTAATGATATGATTGAAATGCCTATTAAATATCTTGAAGATGATATTGATTTTCGCCGCAAAATTGCTCAGAACTATCTATATATCATGGTTGATGAATACCAAGATACGAACCCTTCACAAACTCGACTACTTGAATTAATCGCCGACGAGCAGGAGTCTCCTTCCGTAATGGCTGTTGGCGACGACGATCAGTCAATCTTCGAATTTCAGGGAGCTAAAGCCAGTAGCCTTATTTATTTCAAAAATCATTTTAACGCAAAAGTAATTGTTCTCACCGAGAACTACCGCTCTACGAGTGAGATTCTTCGCTTCTCACGTAAAATTGCTGATCAGCTAGACGAGAGTTTCATTAAAAATGAAGCTATGCAACGTAGTCTTCATGCAGAAAATCAAGTGACTGAAGATCTCAAGAAAGAATTAACTTCCGTACGTAACTCCGACATCCTAAAAAACAACCTTGAAGACTTCTTGTTTGAACAAATATTTTACTCAGCAAACCAGGTAGAAAATGAGGACACAGACCCTAAACAATCATCACAACTGAATAAATCTATTACTCAAAAAACTTTCATTGAAAGGCATCAATTTATTAACCAAGACGCTGAATATAATTGGATCGCCGGGCGGGTACATCAGCTCATCCAGGCTGGCACAGATCCTTCCGATATCGGCATTCTTTTCCCAAAACATAAATATGCCACTACCTTAATTCCATATCTACGCAAATACCCCGAAATCGACCTCGCTTACGAACGCACCGAAAATATTTTAGAAAATGAACAAATCTATGAATTACTAACCCTCTGTAATTTTATTTATCAACTTTCTGAGGGGGAAAACCCCAGCCATATGTTACCTGAAATCCTTTCTTTCGTTTTTTGGGGTATTCCTAGCGAAGATATGATTCTCGCCGTTCAATCCATCCATCGCCATAAACGTCCAGCGCTTGAAATTCTGCAGAATTATCTCGATAATCCATATTTTGCTGATCTCGCTGCCCTCTTTGCCGAACTAGCTAAACTGTCCCTGACTCTACCACTTGAATTCTTGCTTGATATAATTTCTGGAATCTCACCAATCGAAATCACCGTTAATCAACAGACCAAAGCTTTCACTTCTCCTTTTCTTACTTTCTACTCAAAAGATTTATATTCCAAAAATACTTTTGATTTTTATAATCGCCTGCGTCTACTTCGCAACCGCCTTCTCTCTCGTACCAAAAAAGATAAGCTACGCCTTGCTGACCTCGTCCAACTCGTTGATGATTACAAAAAGACTGAAACCAGCATTACTGAACAAACTTTTTATCGAGATTCCGACAAAGCCGTTAGTCTTATGACTGCCCATAAATCAAAAGGACTAGAATTTAAGCACGTCTTCTTGATCAATCTTACAGCTTCCGCCTGGGATGGCTCAGGAGGACCGAATACACTTACTCTTCCCCTAAATCTTGAAGTTATCGGTGATGCTCGCAATACCCAAGACGGCAAAAAACGACTTCTCTTTGTCGCCATCACCCGTGCTGCCAAAACCCTTACTATGACCAGTCCAAAGTATGCTGATGACGCAGAAAAAGAAAACAAACCCCTCTCCTTTCTCGATGAAAAAGTTATCCAAACCGATGACCAATCATATATTTCCTCCCCATTTATTCCAACCGGTCGGGTTATCGAACATAACGAAATGCTCTCTGATGACGAAAAGGTCTCGGCTATACGTCGTATTTGGTTAAATAAATTACTCGATCCATCCGAAAAAATCGAACCCCTCCTAAAAGAGCGCGTAAAAGATTTTCGGCTTTCTGCCTCCCATATTTCATCTTTTATTCGTCTCACTTATGGTGGTCCACTGAATTTTTACCTTAATAGTATTATTAAAGCACCTAGTGAGCCAACTTCATTAAATATTGCTTACGGTAATTTAATCCATAAAATCTTCGAGGAGATAACCAAAAATCAGCTTACTAGAGAAGACGCTATTTTGCTTTACACCACAGAGGCCAAAAAACAGGACCTTCTAGAAGAAGACATTAAAACCTTGATTGAGCGTGGTGAAGATGAATTGCCTCTAGCGATTGATGAATACCAATCAATCCTACGAAGCCCCGGCGCTAAGGCTGAAGTTGATTTTAGCAATGAACATCTCATTTTTGACGGTATTCCAATTACTGGAAAAATTGATCATCTCAATATTGATGACCAAAATAAGCTTATCGATATCTATGACTTTAAAACTAGCACTATCTCCGACCGCGACAAGTGGCATTCTAAAGAATCTCTCTATATCTATCACTTCCAACTACTCTTTTACCGCCTGTTACTTAAACAATCCAAGTTTTACCATGACTATACTGTTCGCTCAATGAATCTACTCTTTACTAAGCCGAATCGACGTGAGACTCTTGATCATCCAGATGGTAAGCTCCATAGGCTTACTCTAACCGAAGAAGATATCGCAAAAGACGGTCTGGATTTTGAGGATCTTATTAAAGCCATTTACCATCAAATTACTTCCTTGGACTTCCTGCGCCCCGACTCGCCACTTAATCTCGCAAACACCACCGACGCCACCTTGGCTGACATTAAGAAATTCTGCCATCAACTCATTAATCTTTACAAAAACAGTTGACTTTATTAATTTATATGTTATTATACTAAAGCAACGTTGAGAAACTGTCGCTACGGGGCTCGTCCTGACTTTGTTTCGGGGTGAGTCCTGTCTTAAAAACTTGCCCAAGGAAGGGGGTGAGTGTACATTAAATTTTGGAAAACACGAGAAGAATAGCCACCTTCAACACTACAACACACAAATAATACAATCGTTAATTTTTTTATATATAGGCTATCTTCTCGTTGGGTTCCATGCAGAAAGGGGGTGAATATGCATGGGATGGATCATCACCGATAAGGTGACTGGGTGCTCATATGACACCGATCATGACGGCTATGAAGCCGTTGCCGAGGCGCTCCATGAGCATCCAGAGCGTTTCACGGATGCTACAACCGAGGAAAAGCGCCGCATTCGTGAAGGCGCTGAAAGCCTTGGCTGGAGACCACGTTACTAAGCGTAAAATTTTCCCTCCTTAGGGAGGGGCCATATGTTTTTTCCAAAAACTTCTCTCTCGGGGAGCCTCGGCTCCCCTCTTTTTTATTTTAAACATATCCACTATAATATAATTATCTTGTCACACTTCGGTCACTGACAATGAAAAAATTCAAAAAGCTTTAAGTATCGTCATTTATACTTTTAGCCAGGAGCCAATAAATCAGGCTCGCATAAATGACTCCATTTTAAATAAATCAAGGAGTTACTTATGAAAAATAATATTAACAATAATCAAGAACGCGTCGAAGTCATGGCTCTCTTCGGGTACGAAATGACCCCTTGTCAGCCATTAAATTTTAAAAAACGCAGTGGGGAAGAGTTTGAAGTTACTGAACTCCTCCAAACCCACATTCGTTTTATTGGCAACACTGCCATCCACATCTTTGACGTTATCGCAGGACAAAGCAACTATCAGCTATCCTTCAATGCCACCGATCTTTCCTGGCATCTACGTCTTGCGTAAGTTCTAAAAGAGGCCGTCGGTCTCTTTTTTGATGAATAAATTAAACTTTGCCTCAGTCACTTAGCTATTTATTTAAGACCCAACCTTGCCCAAAAATTCGTCAATCACTAGTCTAATCTCATCAGTGTTCTTGCAGTCCATTAATTTCACTCGCAAATCAGACGCTCCATCAAATGAATTAATATACACCTTAAACATTCGTTTTAAAGGCTCAAACGGATAACGCGACCCTGCCGCCTCCAGCGCTTTTTTTCTAGCATCGAAGCAATCTAGGTGATATTTAAATAAGTTCATTAATTCAAGCACACTTATATCTCCCTCTTGTGAGACTGGCCTTCGATTGGTAAAGCAGTATGGATTTGAGAATACACCACGCCCAATCATAAAACCATCAACCTCTGGATATTTTTCCCTTAACTCCTGTACATGCTGATAATTTAGGATATCACCATTAATGGTTAGTCGCGTTGCCGGCGCAATTTCATCACGCAACTTCAAAATCTCTGGAATCAAATCAAAATGTGCTGGTACTTTCGACATTTCTTTTCGCGTACGCAAATGAATCGTCAGATTCGCAACTTGTTGCTTTAAGACAATTGGCAGCCAATCTTTATATTCATCAACATAAGTAAAGCCCAGCCTAGTCTTCACCGACACCGGTAAGTTCGTATTCTTTTTAGCCTCATTAATACAATCAATCGCAAGCTCCGGCGTCCTAATCATTGCCGCCCCACCTCCGGCCTTATTGACGTGCCGATCTGGACACCCCATATTAATATCCAACCCCTGAAAACCTAACCCCTCTAA